>JBJXHH010000064.1:0-14788 GCA_046160675.1 Chitinophagales bacterium | reverse complement strand
TGGGAATGTAGATCCTGCTTTCAATACCTACTTTTCTAGTTCCTCTAATGACGAAGTGTATGATCTCGAATTGCAAGATGATGGAAAAATTTTAGTATCTGGTATTTTTACAAAATATAATGGCGATCTAAGTTTTGAAGACTTCATCAGATTGAATACAGATGGTACATTAGATTACACAATGGCTCTTACTTTTAATGAAAGTATAAATGAAAGTCAAATCTGGAATGACGACAAAATATTTGTGAAAGGTGGATTTGAAACATTGAATGGGAATGCAGTAAAATATATTTCAGCTCTTAATTCAGATGGCACAACTTATACTTCATTTAATGCAGGAACCTCTCTCAGTACGATTGGGTTAGGTTATAGTACGATTGGGTTCGATATGTTGGATAGAGTATATATTGGATTTGGTGGAACGAATGATTATAACGGAAGTACCATTTATAGCATCGGCAGAATAAATACAGATGGTACGTTAGATGAATCTTTTCATCCTTCAGGTGAAGGACCAATTAGCAGCGAGTATGGAACTGCACTTTTGGATGTGGTAACTTTCAACTCAGGCAATATTGCATATGTTGGAAATTTTTATAAGTTCGACACAAAACTTCACAATAATATTGTGTTGATTGACAGCATTGGAAATTTATCTCCTCTTATGCCAACCGACAAAGGATTTGATGCACCTGTTTATGAAACAGCGATACAATCGGATGGAAAAATAATTTCAGTAGGTGCATTCAAAAAGTATGGTGATATAACAACAAACGGGATTGCCCGAATCAATACAGATGGTACATTAGACGCTACTTTTGTTGCAAGCATTTCCGGAGCGCAAACTCTTGCTATTCAAAGTGATGGTAAAATACTAGTTGGCGGAAAATTTTCAAATGTGAATGGAACTTCAAAAAATGATCTTGTTCGATTAAATTCAGATGGTACTATTGATGCAACATTTAGTTCAGGCTCAGGTGTTACTGGCGGAGATAATTCCATTACAGCAATAAAAATTTTAAGTGATGGAAAACTTTTAGCAGCAGGATCATTCTCAAATTATAATGGCACCTTACGCAATGATATTGTTCGCCTGTTTGATAATGGAAGTTTGGATACCAGCTTTGATCCCGGTGCAGGCTGTGATAATAAAATATTTGTGCTTGCCGAAGATTCCGCAGGAAATTATCTTGTTGGCGGCGCATTTTCACAGTATCAATATACAGATGTTGGTGTTATGTTTCGTGTATTACCCGATGGCTTGCTTGACACAACATTTGTGCATACCATGGAGAATGATGAAATAAATGATATCATTATATTGTCCGATGAAAAAATAATGGTAGGTGGTGCAATGAAATATGAAGGCACCACAAACAGGCATCTGTTAAGATTGTTCAACACAGGCTGCATTGATCCGTCTTTTGTACCGGGCTTTGATATTGAAGATGTTGTGGAAGATATTTTTTTGAATGAAGATGGCAGAATGTACGTATCAGGGAATTTTAATTCTTATGCAGGCAATACTTGTTACAATCTAGCATTAATAAATAGTGATGCATCTTTCAATTCAACTTTTAATACGACGAAATTTTGTGATGCATCTGCTACACATATTGAAAAAACAACGGATGGGAAATTAATTATTTCCGGAGATTTCCAATCTATTAATGGTGCTTCAAGAAATTATATTGCAAGATTGTATGCCAGTGATTCAACGCCGCCTGTTTGTACAACCCCAACGGGTGTTACAGCAACATCTATCACTACAACAACTGCAAAAATAAAATGGGATGCAATGGCTGATGCACTTAATTATCGCTTGCAATATCGTGTTTTAGGAACGACTCCATGGACAACAAAAGTTTCAACCACAATTCAGAAGAAAATAAAAACACTTGCTCCGAGTACAACTTATGAATATCATGTTCGCAGCGAATGTGCGGATGCTGAAGTAAGTGCATACTCTGCAATTCAAACATTTACCACACTCCCATTGCGAGAAGCAGAAGATACAATACATGGAAATATAAGTATTTACCCAAATCCATCCAATGGAAATTTTATTATTCAATTTCCAATTGAAGAGGATGCAGAATCAAAAATTATTTCAGTAAAAAATATATTAGGAGATGAAATATATTCAATCGAAATAAAAAATGATGCTGCATTAATCCAAGAAATCCAACTACCAAAAAACATCATCAGTGGAATATATTTTGTAGAAATATTAATGTTAAATAAAATATTTTTACAACAAATAGTAGTAGAATAATAAGATGATCGAATAAGCGATTTCTGTGCTTTTATTATTCAGAGAAAAATAAAGGATGAAACTTAAAAGCTATAGAATAGAAATTATACATTTTATCCCAGCAGCTTCTCCTTTTGGGAAGCGGAGTAGTTAAACTTTATAGGCGCTCCCCTTTCTCTTTGGTTCCTTATTCTCCGCAGGGTTGCTTCTCCACTAATTTCCCAGCAGGGTTCTCACACCTTATAAAAATAACAAACCCGTGAAACCCTGCGTCATGCAAAACATACTGCCAAGTTACAAAGCATTGTAGTAGCCTTGCGCAGGGTTAAAACAATATGTTTAATTTTAAAGATGTTTTGAACCCTGCTGGGAAAGTGGTGGGAACCCTGAGGGGAATAAGACACTTTTGTGGTTAATCGAAGTTTGGTTCTCCGCATCAACATTTGTAGTGAAAATCGCCACCTTCGCCAAGCTGCAAAACGTTATGGGTCATATTAAAATCTAGAATAACATGAGGGTTTCTGATCTAAGAATACTATGTGGTTTTCTTTTAATGTCTTTAGTGGCTACAACTTCTTCTTGCCATTCACAAACAAACACACAAGATAAAAACATCGAACAGCCATCTCAAACAAAAGACTCCCAAATAGATGAATATATAGTTGAGATATTTGAGGACTCGAAAGGGAACCTATGGTTTGGAACCATATTTAGCGGAGCCGCCAGGTATGATGGGAAGGCACTTACTTATTATACAACAGAGGACGGTTTGATCGGAAATACTGTAACCAGTTTTGCCGAAGACAAAAATGGAACTATATGGTTTGGCACCCATTCGGGGCTTACAAAATACGATGGTAAAACATTTACCAGCTTTACAGATAAGGATGGGCTTGTTAACAACACGGTTTCCGAGTTGCTAATTGATAAACATGGAACCATCTGGGTTGGAACCTGGGGAGGCGTTTCCACATTCAACGGCATCACATTTTCAACTTTCTCAATTCCCAACCCTGACGTTAAGTTGCTGCCATATGGATCCATGATGGATTGGGTTACAGAAATTATGGAAGATAATCATGGCAATATCTGGTTTAGCAGAGATGGTTACGGTGCTTGTAAATACGATGGAAAATCATTTACTCACTATACAAAAAAAGAGGGCCTTGCTTCCAATAATGTTCAGGTAATTAAAGAGGATAAACATGGAAACATTTGGTTCGGTTCTAGAGTTGCGGAAAGAGACAATCCTGATACAACAGGAAGAATCGGAGATGGAGGTTTAACTTGTTTTGATGGTAAAACTTTTATTCAATTCCGGGAAGTAAATGGGCTTAGCAAAAATGAAGTGTATGCCCTATGTGTAGATGGCAAAGGAAATGTGTGGATTGGTGCAAATCGGCTGGGTGCATATCGTTATGATGGAAAAGGGTTTACTTTATTCAGCAAAACAGACAGAACCGATTTGATGCCCTATGGGTATGGTATTCAAAGCATATTGGAAGACAAAAAAGGAAATCTTTGGCTTGGATTATCAGGAGGACTTTTTCGTCTTAGCGAAGATTCAATAACGAATATTACTCAGAATGGACCTTGGAATTGAGCCTGAGAAATAAAAAAACAATCAAATGAAAAAAGAGAAAACACCATTTCATGGAATAAAATTATTGGCAGGAATTACACTCTGTTTTATTATGACATCATGTAATGGGCAAGCAAATAATGGTGAAAAACAAAACGGATTAAAAGAAGAGAAAACAATTCAATTTACAAATCCTAACAATCAGATAAGTAATGTTGTAAGAAATGTATTTCAAGACAGTAAGGCCAATATTTGGTTTGGAACAGAAAATGGTGCATTTAAACAAACTGGCGATTCATTAATTCATATTGATGGTATGAAAAGTGAATCCGGACAAGGTGTTACCATAAAAGACATTGCTGAAGGTAAAGACGGGATAATTTGGTTTGGGCATACCGATGGTATTAGCAGTATTGATGGAGAGTTAGTCACTAATTATTACGAATCAAATGGCTTAAACAGTTATGATGTTTGGTGCATAGAGACGGATGTTAATGGGAATGTTTGGATCGGGACAATAGAAGGGGTTTGCATATTTGATGGAAAAGGGTTCACTAATTTCGACCTGCCCGAAGGGAAGATAGATACAACCGTGGGTGTATCAAGTACAAAAATGGTTCATAGTATTTTTGAAGATAGCAAGGGGACAATGTGGTTCAGTACAAATGCAGGTCTTTTATCCTATGCAGAAAAGAAGTTAAAGAACATATCCGAAAAGATTGGAATTCAAACAAATTTTGTAAATGAAATACTTGAAGACAAAAAAGGGGGATACTGGGTTTCGACTTCAATAGGATTATTTCACCTCAAAGGAGATACCCTTACCAATATTACAGAAAAACATTTTAACGAAAGTAAAGGAACAGGGAGTATCATAGAAGATGCAAAGGGTAATATTTGGTTTAGTTGCGGTCGTAGTACATATAGATTAAATGGAGAGAAACTCACAGAATATCAAATAGAAGAAGGAAATCGGGGTCCGATGACTTTTCAAATTTACGAAGACCGGCAAAGTCGACTTTGGTTTGTTGGTTTTGGTGGAGCATATCGATTAGTGAACGAAAAATTTATTAACATTACAAAGGATGGGCCTTGGTAAAAAATACGAATGCAAAACAGCCCTATCTTTTTATCCCGGCAGCTTCTTCTTTTGGGAAGCGGAGTAGTTAAACTTTATAGGCGCTCCCCTTTCTCTGTGGTTCCTCAAAATATCTTTAGATCGTTCAGCGTAAATTGCATCCATGCAGATTTTGAGTATTTAGAAATCTACGCCTAACGTTTTTCTTTTTTTTATTTTGGAAGAGATTGGATTAGTATATCAACAGAGAACCTGGAGTCGGTCTTTTTTACCTTTCAATAAAATATATTAATACTCTCAACACTCTTAATGAGTGTGTTCATGGTTTGATTTTATATTGTCGGATTTCGATTGTTTCACCTCAAATACAAACTCCGCAGTACGCAATTGACCTTTATACTGAAATTGCAACCAACCCCTGTACATACCTGGTTGGGGAAACTCTGCATGTAACATCAATGACTTGTCTTTAACATAGGGATGTACATGTATATATTCTTTCGTGCTTGCACTTATCACCACCATGTGTGCTTTTGCCCCGAGATAATCATCAAGGGCATTCGCATTGATCTCATTGCCTTTCCTCTTTATCCTGACAGTAATGGCAGTTGGGTGCATGGTTTCAATACTCTCGTTTTCAGGTATAAGCTGAATTTCAAAGTCATCGATTTTAGTGCTTAACTGTTGGTTGGTATATTCTTTTGCTGTATAACTCTCTCCCTCTACAGTTAATTCTATTCTTTCTAACTGTTGGTCAGAATTGACCGGCATATAATCTACAAATATTACATACTCACCCCCGTAACTGAAAGAAAACGGGATTGAATACTCGCCGTTTTTAGCTAATACAGGGTGAACATGATAAAATAGGGATAAGTCCTTTTTTACAATAATTACATGCATCTTTTTATCATGCAATGTTTGTAGTTCAACAAATTTTGAAGTATCAGCATTTGCTCTGGGAGTAAACCTGAATATAGTTTCAACACCCGCCGTTCTCTGCTCCTCGTTATTGAAACGAATAAAATAATCTTTGTTCATTGAATGAGTTTTTACTGTATCCTCAATGTTTCCTTTATTCATTTCTGTGTTGCTTGTGGTGTCTGGTTTGCAGGATGAAATAGCCAATAGACCACAAGACATAAATACAAATAGATAATTGCTTCTCATTTTTTTATTACTACTGATATATACTTTCCTGAATGATTATAGTTTCATTATTACTTTTGAAAGCATTTTTTCTTCTGTTAGAATTTGTAAGACATAAGGACCTGAGTCGAGATGGTTCATTTTAATAGTGTAAGAATTATCTCCTTTATCACTTAAATTTTCTATTTTTTCGCCTAAAGTATTTAGCAAAACCATACCATACACATGTATCTCATCCGGAATTTGTATCGTACAGGTATTTAATACCGGATTCGGGTAAACGTTGAACGGGTTTATATTTTCATCATCAATATTCAGTGATGTATCTATAACAGTAAAACTTCCCATCATGCCGTCATCTTCATGGTGCAGCATATGGCAATGATACATGTAAGGTATTTCATGATCTGCAAAATCTTTAAATTCCATAATTACTTCTGCATATTCCATAGGTGGGATAAGAACAACATCTTTATTACCCTGCAAATGCAAGGGTGCTACATCTCCATTAATATTATCAATAGTAAACTGAACGTCATGAATATGAAATGGATGCGCTATGCCGGTATTATTTGAAACTCTCCATTTTTCTTTCGTATTGATATACACCGTTTCATTAATTACATCCATGCTAAACTTATCTCCATTAATGTTAAAGGGTCCCATCACATGTGCATCAGCATCCATCATATCATCAGGCTGTAGTATAAATTCTCTAAATGCATCGTATTCCGTAAATGGGTAATTCTCAATAAGTGTTGACGGGATATCCAAAACCGCATCTGTGGTTTGTTCAACAATATTCAATTGCAAAATATCAAAATCATAACCATTAAGCGGGTTTAATTCATATCCGGCAATCTCACCACCCATCATCCCGGTTACAGTTGCTGCACCATAAAATCCATTTAGCAACTCAGAATTAAAACTTTTTAAATAAACGGTTTCACTCTCCAAGCCCTGCATATCAACTAATATTTCAGCTCTTTCCCCGGGCGCAAGCAGAAGCCTTGATAGTGCAACAGGTGCATTTAATAACCCTCCGTCCGTGCCTATGAGAAAAAAAGTTTTGTCATCAGTAAAACCAAGATTAAATACCCGCATAGATGAGCCGTTTAATATCCTGTATCTTATAACTTGTGCTGGCGCTTCCAAAAAAGCCTTGGGTGTTGCGTTTACACAAACAAACGTATCTTCTTCTGTAGCAATTGCGATCTGATACAAAATATCAAATGCTTTGGTCTGAATGATGATTGGAAAATCATCAGTTCCATATGTGCGGGGCAAATTTAATTCGGCCTCCATACTGTCTCTTACGATTATTATACCAGCAAGTCCTCTTGCCACTTGTAAGTCAGTTTTACCATCTCCATGAGGGTGATACCAATATGTAGAGGCATTATTTAATACCTGAAAAGAAGGACTCCATGTCGTACCCTGCTCAATAATCTGATGGGGACCTCCATCAGCCATTGCCGGCAGATGAAAACCATGCCAGTGCATAGTAGTAGAATTTCCGGAACCAGTCAAATTGTTGGTTACATTCAGTGTTACCCAATCCCATTTATTCATGATTAGGGTTGGAGCAAGAATATTTCCATTAATTCCATAAGTGGGGGTTGTTACTCCAGGAAAAAATTCAACTGTACCGTTTTGCACCTGCAAATCAAATTCAGTACCTGATAAAACAGGCGGAATAAACAATGGGTTTTGGCAAAATAATTTGTTTGTTATTAATAAGGTAAGAATAAAAAATCCCCTCTTCATCATATTTGTGCTTACTGTTGAATGATTATTTTTTGTGTAGAAAGAATTCCGGATTCCTTAGCAACAGAAATAAAATAAACCCCTTCGTTTATAGTATACACTGCGATGTTTGAATTTCTTTTTTTCGAAAAGCCTCTTAGTATTTTTTTACCAGTTAAATCTGTTAACTCCCAGTAAAATCCTTCCTCTATATTTGTTTGCAGGAATATCTCATTACTTGCGGGGTTAGGAAATACACACAATGTATTCTTCTGAAGATTATCAATTTCTGTATTCGTTACAGCATTTATTATCCAGGTTAATGTATCAATCTGTTCAGGTGTTGATGCTTCCCATACTTCATATCTCACAAAAGCCTCGCCTTCAGAGCTTCCGGGATTAATGCCAACTGATAAGAATCCATACTCATCAGGATAAGTCGGGGACATTGTTCCTGAATCGGGAAAATCTGCAAAACATGTCGCATTATCGCATAAAAAAGCTTCCCATTCAGGAGGGTGCTCTACAATTATTTTCTGCCAACTGAAATATAGTGTATCAGATGTCTCATTGTTCTGCTCAATAGTAAAATGATAAATATCATTAAAAGGAACTGTTCCGATAATTGTATCATCTGGTGTGATAGAATAATTTTGTGAAAAACCAAGATTGGCAGCTAATAAAAAAACAAAAACTGCCAATCCTATTTTCGATACTCTAAAATTATTCATAAACAATTAGTGAATAATGGTAAATCTCCTGGATAGGATAACACCATTCGCAGATATACGCATAACATAAATACCCTCTGGGTATGCTGCGGTTTCAATTTTTCTGTTAACATCACCCGCTTGTGCCGCAATATCATTTTTCTCAATAACACTTCCATTGATGTCGGTTATAGTTATATCAACATTACCGGGAGAAATAAGAGAAAAATTTAATTCAATAACTTCATTTGCTGGATTCGGCGTAAGTGTAATATTTTTGATTTCATCTTGTACATGAATTGCTGTGGGGGTAACTCCGAATAAAGCAAGTATCGAATCCGCCATTTCAGTAGTATCACTCGAAGTAAAGCTCAAAGTTGAAAACATTACCCTATGATCAGCACCCCCCAATAGAACAACTGTTGGCATACCAAAACCCCCATAATGGGCCACATGTGCTGCACCGCTATCCATTGGAGAAAATAATGGCAGATCATAATCTTCTACCCAGGACGCAGAGTAACTGCATGAGGTTGAATTTTGAAAAGGGAAAGCATAGCCCTTAATCATTCCTGGAAAATCAATCATAATATTATTCGCCATTGTCTGTATTTTTTGTGCAGGTGGTGGGCATGAACCGCAATCTGGCATATAAAAATGCAACACAACGGCTTTGCCTGCATCTAAATCCGCAAACAGATCAATAGGATTATCATTACAATCAACGCCGCTAAATGGCATAGCTATAGTTTGTGCTCGCAGGCTATTTCCTATTATGAAAAGCATACTTAAAGTCAGGATCAAATTTTTCATACTTTGTTTTTTTAAATTTATTATTATGTTTCGCTATCTAATTTGCAGCATTCGGTTTTGTTATTATATGCAACATCATCTCCTGTCTCAACCTTGCGCCTAGAAGGATGCTCTGGCCGGTCGCATTATGTGCACTAAAGATAATAAAATATCTGTAACCAGAACGCCCGGCAGCAGATATATTTTAAACAAATTCTATCCTCACAGAGTTACCTGTAATGAGCTCTGTGGCAATATTCGGCCAATCTCTGAAGTTTTATATCAAGTCAAACGCCTTTTTAAAAGTTGAGCATTTATCGCTACCACAATAGTACTTAAACTCATTAATACTGCCCCGATAGCAGGACTTAACACAATTTCCCATTTATACAACACACCTGCCGCTAATGGTATTGCGAGAATGTTATATCCTGCTGCCCACCAAAGGTTTTGTATCATTTTATTGTACGTTGATTTGCCAAACAAAATCAAATTGGCAATGTCTTTTGGGTCCGAGTTTACTAAAATAATGTCTGCTGTTTCTGCTGCTACATCAGTGCCTGAACCAACAGCAATTCCAACATCTGCCTGTGCTAATGCAGGGGCATCATTTACTCCATCGCCTGTCATGGCAACGAATTCGCCTTTCTCCTGAAGGTCTTTTACTTTTTCTAACTTATTATGAGGTAATACATTTGCTAAAAAACCATCCATCTGTAATTCATCGCTAACTTTTTTTGCTACCTTTTCATTGTCACCCGTAAGCAACAGATTTTTAATTCCAGCCTCTTTAAGGATTTTAATGGCTTCAAAAGAACTTTCTCTTATTTGGTCAGAGAAGGTAAAATAACCAGCCACATTATTGTCTATTAAAACATAAACAACCGTTCCAGTATAATCTTCGGCTATTTCTGTTATCCTGATGTTATGTTCTTTCAAATAATTCGGCCCTACTACTTTTATTTCTTTTCCTTCCACTGTTCCTTCCAAGCCTTTTCCTGGCAAGTAATTGAAGTTTTCTGATTTGGGAATTTCAATATTTAATTCTTTAACTCTTCTTAATATTCCAGCAGCAATATAATGTTCTGAGTTTTGTTCAATCCCCGATGCTAAGCGAAGTAATTCTTTGTCATCTACCGATTGGTTCAGCACTTTTACATCCTGTAATTCATGCGAACCTTTCGTAAGGGTTCCTGTCTTATCAAAAATGATGGTTGTAATCAATCTTGCATTTTCAAAAGCAGTCCTGTTACGAATGAGTAACCCTTTTTGAGCAGATATAGAAGTTGAAATGGCAACAACCAAGGGTACGGCTAAACCTAAAGCATGAGGACATGAAATAACCATCACCGTTACCATTCTCTCCAATGCAAAAACAAAAGGGAAACCTAACATAAGCCAAACTGCAAGTGTTATTATACCCCCACCCAAGGCAACATAAGTCAAAACTTTTGCGGCACGGTCAGCAAAATTTTGTGTTTTTGATTTTATTTTTTGAGCATCTTCCACCAGTTTCACCACTTTATTCAGGTAGCTGTCTTTACCGGTGCTTTCCACCTTTATCGTAAGTGAGCCATTGCCATTTACCCCTCCGCCAATTACTTTACTGTCTTTTTCTTTTTTAACAGGTTTGCTTTCTCCTGTGAGCATACTTTCGTCAACATAACTTTCTCCATCTACAACCATTCCATCAACCGGAATTTTTTCACCAGGTTTTATCAATACAAGGTCCTCTTTTTTTAGGTGGCTAACCGGCATGTCATGAATTTGCCCGTTTACAAAATGATGAGCTGTGGAAGGCATCATTTTTACAAGCAATTCTAATGAACGAGAAGCTCCAAGAACTGACTTCATTTCAAAATAATGCCCGATGAGCATGATATCTATTAAAGTTACCATTTCCCAGTAAAAGTCCATTCCTTTTAAACCAAAGGTGATGGCAATACTATACGCCCAGGCCACAGAGATAGCGACACCAATAAGTGTCATCATGCCTATAGCTCTGTCGTTTACTTCGTCGTAAAGTCCTTTGAGAAAAGGATATCCGCCATAAAGAAATATGCTTGTTGAAAGTACAGCTAATACATATTTATCACCCGCAAATGATAATTCAAAACCAAACCATACCTGTATCATGTGCGAAAGAGCAAGCACAGGAATTGAAATTATTGAACATATTATAAAACGTTTCCAAAAATCAACAACATTATGTCCTGCATGTTTGTCGTGCCCGTTTTTGCTATGATTGGAATGTTCCTCATGTTCATGAGACTCATGTGTAGTATGTGAAGTATGATGTTCCATTTTTATATTGAATATTTACTGTTTGTGTTGTATTTATCAAGTACTCCAACGCCCAAGCAGTGTTGGCCTGGTTTTCACCTCGGCTTCAGTCACCTCGTCGTTTTCTGAAAAGAACTCTATTACAATATTCGACAAATTTCTGTAATTACACAGCAAGTTAGCGGGGACTTCACTCTAGATTGTTACTCCGACAAAAACACAAAACCTGCGGTGATAACTTTGAGTGGATGAAAATGTAGAAAATCCTACAAACCAAAACGACTGAGTTGGGATCTCAGCAAAAACGGGAGCCGGGATAATAACCGTTTATTGTTTCACAACTTTCACACTTGCTGTATTTTCCTTGCCAATGAGTTCAAGAATAAACATTCCGGAAGGAATACCTGCTAAACTGATTGCAGATTGATCTGGTGTAATTCTGTTTGCAGGAATGAGGATTTCTCCTGATAGGTTTCTTAACATATAATCAGTAAAAAAAAGATCATCAGCAACAAACGATATGAAGTTTTGATAAGCAGGGTTTGGGAATACCTGTATAGAAGAACCTACTGCTTGTAGTTGTGGTATTGCGTCAGGTGTACAATCCAATGCAGGGAGGTCAGCAGAATGCCAGGTGGCTCCATTATTTAGGGTAGCTGTGTTATCGGTAGGTGAAAGATCATCAGAAGTTGTTCCGCTGTTTTCATCAAAATTCCAATAAGCCACAAGCCCCGTTTCATCACCGTTTAAACATTTGTCTTTAAATGCAATTATTTCTGCCTCCGTTCTTACCACATTCCAAATGCGCACCTCATCTATAAATCTCCGAAGAGGTAAAAAAGTACTTCCATCCCAGTTATTCCCGATGCCAAGCGTATTGGTACTTTGCTGAATGGTTTGGGTGCCTATATATTCATTATAATCAAGTACCCCGTCAACATTTAGTCTTACTTCATCAGTAAAAAAAGTACAGGCAACATGATGCCACAAACCATCCTGGATATAGATCCCGCCATAAGTACTATAACTGTCGCCTGATGGGTTGAAGTACTCCATGAACAAATACCCTCCGTTCACTATCATATTATACCCCTGCTGTTCGATATAATTGAATTTATCTATAATTCGGTTATACGGGTTAAATTGCTCCGGGTCAACTTTCACCCATGCTTCCAAGGTGATGTTATCATGAATGGCAAAATCATCAGAAGTGCCGGCAGTTACTTGATCATCAATTCCATCCAGTTGAATGCAGCTAACATTCTGCGCTTGTAAAAAGATGCAGATGAAAATAAAACCGGGAACAGAAAAGAAACAGGTTTCATAACTTTGATTTAGAAGGTTATTGCATTACCAAAAATAACTTTTTTCATTCAAATCTCTCCTTCCTTTCCTCTCATATTGCAGGGATACACTGGCTAAAGAAATGTTGCATAATAAAATAGGGGGAATTTTTAACGTTTATCCTTGCAGCTTCTTCTTAGGGAAGATGTCCCAGTTCTCAGCAGTTTACTCAACACATCCCTCGAACCTTTGGAATAGAATGCATCCATGTAGATTTTGAGTATTTAGAAATCAACGACTAACGTTTTTCCCCTGCTGGCGCATGTTTGCAACTTGTGCCTTTCCTTATACAGTATAGTCCCCACAGAGTTTCCTGCAAGGAACCCTATGGCAAGTTCCGGCGATTATTTGTAGTTCACAGTAAATCTGCAGGGCTTTCCCCATCCCGAGGCTACTTATAACCCTCGTATAGCTCCCGATGACTCTCCGATAGTTCCCGATGACTCTCCGATAGTTCCCGATGACTCTCCGATTGTTCCCTATGACTCTCCGATTGTTCCCTATGACTCTTCTTTAGCTATCTATAAGCCTTCTATATCTAACTTGGATCATAGTGTTTTTCCTTCAGGCGAAGTGCCTCGCCTGTATAAATACTCACCCCTCAAACTCACATTTTCGACAGCTGTTTATTTTCCGTTCAATGATTTATATCCTCAAAAAATCTCGAAAAAGAGTATTACTTTACATTTTGGCGATGGATGTAACTATCCCATCATCTAATTGCAATGATTCAGAAATTACTTTTCATTTTAACAGGATTTTTTGCTTTGGGTTTTACTCACGGGGAAACCCCCGTGTTTGTGTTTGAAACCGGTAAAGAAATTACAAATGTTAATACACAAACCCCACCCGGCGACTCAATCCTCACCTGTTTGAAAATTACAAGGGATATCAGGATCAAAAATTATTTTCAATTCATGGACTCACTGGTGGCAGCCGTTGACACTTTTAATAATTGGGACTTAGATGAATATATATTGGTGCATGCTAACAGTTGGTTGATTGATTCACTTCGGGCAACTGATTACTATGCTTTAATAGAAAGGGGAATTTTTGTTTATGACCAGAGAGAAATGGTGATATTACATAAGGGCGATAGTCTTGCAATTCCTGATAGTGCTTATACATCTTCCATTCAGAAAAAACTACAATCAACTGTGGTAGATGTAAATATCCCGGAATTTATCTTGCGTATATACCAATCGAATGACACTATTCTTACTTGCCCTGTGCGGGTAGGAAGAGATGAACGGAAATATATTTATGTAATTAAACGGGTACTTGATTTAAAAACACCGATCGGGGTTGGGGAGATTATACGAGTTGACCGAATGCATAAAGTAATTAACCTTGACACCGGCAAACCCTATCCGGGTACAAACCGGGATGACGGGAAGTTTACGAAAATGCCCCTTATTCCCTGGATTGAACCGAGTATAAATGGCATACAGTATGGCGCAATGATCCATCCCACCACAAATCCCTCTACACTCGGTAAAGCATATTCCCACGGTTGTGTTGGAACAACAGAAGCAGATGCATGGACCATTTATTATAATGCCCCGGTCGGCACAAAAGTTATCTTCAGGTATGATTTAGAAATTGTAGACGCAAAGGGTAATACAATTATGCTGAAGGATATTTATGGTTTGAAAGGCGGAATCAAAGATTGAAATTGTTTTATCTTGGCATAATATAACTGAGTTTCTAACCCATCTTTTCCTAATGTTAATTTTGCAAATGTGAAGCCTTTTAAGACAATGCTTCAAATCAATAAATTACCTGATTTATTTCGCCGGGGCAGCCGTCCTGCGATAATAATCAACCTGATCACCCTGTATAGGATCGTT
>JBJXHH010000063.1:0-4570 GCA_046160675.1 Chitinophagales bacterium | reverse complement strand
CTTCCTGAACCCGGGAAACTAATAAAACCTGAACCCGTAAAAGCGCCGTTTGAAACACCGCTAAGAGTACTTCCGAAAGTTACAATCACAGGGACATCAAGGTCTATGTTAACCTGAGTCCTTGCTTGCAGGCTGAAGAGAAGAATCGCCAATGTAACCCTGAGTTTCATTACTCAACAAACTTACAAAAAAATATCCTTTCCGCCATCATTCTTTTATGAACGAAGCGCAGGACATTGTATTGCCGGAAATGAGTTTGAGGCTGTATATGCCCGGTGGAAGATTGGAGATATTGATGGTTTCCGAAAAATCCAATTGCTCAATTACCCGTCCTTGAACATCGGTAATAAGCAGCAAAGCATCAACTTCTGCCTGTGAAATATGAAGTGTGGATGAGGCAGGGTTAGGATAAATGAACAACTGAGAAGTATTGTTTATGAATGCCGTTTCGATGTTGCTGTATGTAAATTTCCCGGAAGCATCCACCTGTTTCAGGCGATAATAATTGATGCCGCTCATTGGTGCATCATCTGTAAAAACATATTGTGCTGAAGTAGTTTCAGAACCTATGCAGTTTACATTTCCGATAGCAGAAAATTGATGTAAAGTAGCACTTCGTTCTATAACATAATCTTTACAATCAATTTCACTCAGGGTTTCCCAATTCAGTTGCACTGAATTTTGTGCTGCAGTAGCAATAAAGTAAGTGAGTGTAACAGGCAATACCAGGTCGCAGTTGATAATATCATCCAGGTCAGTGTACACAAGATCACAGTTCAATATCTCCCCGATAAAATATCCGTTAGCCGCAGAGTTAGCTGTACCGGGTGTTCCGGCCGCTGCTGTAGTGGTAAAAAAATTTGCACTGTTCCAGAAATCACCACAGCCAAAGGCTAAATTACCTGAACCTTTGTTAAATGAAGTCCCACTGCTAGCACCTGAAGGCCAAGCGGGATAGGTAGTATTTACATTTCCGAAAGAATAACCATGATAGAAAGAATAGTCAGGTTTGCGTACTTGGACAGCATCCCCTGTGTTCGCCATGCCTGCCGCCCATGAAGTGGTGGGAGAGGAATAACTTCCTGAATACAAGCAGTTGGGGGTAGTTGCGTTGGGGGTGGTATAATTTGATTCCAGGCAACTGCTGTTAGATGGAATGATATATACAAAGTTTCCATCTGCATCATTCGGGTCATCAGCCGGCATGCCAATGTAAGGGTCTGAAACATTGTAGATCACCAGCAAGGAACCCGGTGGAACAGCATTATAACAACTGGTAAACCTGTAATGCCCTGCCTGTATACCAACTCCTGAACCGCATATTTCAAAATCGCCATTATTATCATCAAACACCCAGCCGGTAAGGTCAACCGGGGCGCATGGCGAAGCAGGGTCACCAATCACTAACAGCTCATAAAATTCTTTTGTTCCGGAAGCAGTTCCCTGGTTAATTTCATTTATAATTAGCCCCCCGCCGGATGGTACTTGTGCTGAAACCACAATTGATACACAAGCAGTAAGAAAGAATGAAGAAAATTTCAAATACGGTTTCACAGCACAAAGGTATCCCACTTTTTTTAAAGAGCACAGAGTTTTCCATTAAGAAAATGTTGATTTTCTGCTACCTGAATCTTTCCATGCTTTTTACAAGTTCTTCATCTTTCCTGATAGCCCTACTGGCGAGGAAAAAAAGGATTGCTGCAACCAGGGGAGTTGCAAAAAAATAAGAAATACTGTGTTCGCCTTCGGGTTTTGTGATGGTGGAATAAACATTTGCCATAGTCACTAGAAGCAGGGCAATGCAGATAAAACAGATCCTTAACTGCAATTTCCTGTTTTTAAAAAGAAAAATTGCAGCCAGTGATAAAAATGCCGTAGCAATGGAAAGCGCTGCGCTGATAGAATTTTGTTCTGGGATTATATCCCCTGAAACATTTGATCCGGCAGGAACAAACAAAAACGCAACACATATAATTGCAGCCAATAAAAGATAAACGGATTGAATGCGCTGTATCATGCCGGCAAAGATAACCTACGGACGGAAAATAAAATTTTGAACAAGTACACTTGAACTCTCAACCTGTATTTTTGCCTTTATGCGTTTTTTCCTCGAGATTGCTTTTAAGGGTACAAATTACAATGGCTGGCAGGTACAGCCGAATGGGATTGGTGTGCAGCAGAAGATGGATGAAGCTTTGCAAACGATCTTGCGGGAAGATATTCACTGCATTGGTTGCGGCAGGACTGATGCAGGGGTACATGCCTCGCAGTTTTATTTGCATTTTGATTCAGAAAAAGATTTCCCGAAAGATTTTTTGTTGCGCATGAATCAGTTTCTTCCTGCAGATATAGCTGTAAAAAAAGTTATCCCTGTTGCAGAAAATGCGCATACAAGATTTGATGCTACCCTTCGCAAGTATGTGTATCATATGAGTAGAAAAAAAGACCCTTTCACAAAAGATTTTTATGTACAACGTCCTTACCATGAGTTGGATTTCAAGTTGATGAAAGATGCATGCAACATTTTGAAAAAATACACTGACTTTAAAAGTTTCTGTAAAAGCCAGCAAGGATCAAAAACAACAATTGTTAAGATTAATGAATGTTATTGGAAAGAAGTGAAAAATGCTGACGGAGAAATTGACTGGCAGTTTCATATTTCAGCGGACAGGTTTTTGCGGGGCATGGTACGCTTGATCGTTGGAGCGATGATACAGATTGGAAAACATAAAATGACACTGGAAGAGTTTGATGCAGGGATTAAAAAAGGCGAAAGATTCAAGTATGCTTTGTCAGCCCCGGCACACGGTTTATTTTTAACTGAAGTTCATTATCCTTATATCGAAAGAGATCAGGAGAAATAAGTTTTCTGCAGATACTTGTCAAGTGCATTTTTATCCTGTTCAATAGTTATAAAACCAATATAACCATCAGGTCTTACAAGGCATAAGAATGCATCAGAAAAACCCGCTTTTTTCAATGCAGCTGTATTATATGCATTTAGTTCAATTTCTTTATGAATCATAAAATCATATTGCTTTATATATTTTGTAGACATGTTATAGGAAAACAAAATAAAGCTTTGTTCTCTCAAAAATTCATGAATATTTATTTCCTGTCCTTTGTGAAGAAGGAAGAAATAAGGAAATCTCATACCCGAAAAGTTTTTTCCTGCAACTCCCTGCGATAAACTCATACGTTTGTAATGAAAACCGGTTTGTGAAAGTGCCAAAAAAGCAAACCTCCTCATTTTTTTCAAGCGCATAACTCTGCTCATAATGAACGGCATAATATGCAGGCGAAATATATTTGTAAAGACATTCGCATTGCTCACAAACCTGAATGCATTGTCAGTTGTGTGTAGTAGCCGTTTCGCAAATGGTACCCGTTCTTCTTCGTAAGTATTCAAAAGTTTCTTGTTTGCATTGTGTACTTCAATCATCCAAAGTTTCCAAACTAAATTATTTGCATCCTGCAAGCCTGTGTTCATGCCCTGCCCACCAACCGGGCTGTGAATATGTGCAGCGTCCCCAGCAAGGAAAATGTTCCCCCTACTGAAATTTTTTGCCATGCGGTGATGCAGGCGGTAAACAGAGAACCAATTCAAATTGTGAAAAAGAACATCAATATTGAGTTTTTCTTTTACTGAACTTTCTATATCTCTGAAAGCAATTGAATGTTCATCCTTAAATTCTTCAGGTAAAATACCCACCATGCGAAATTGGTTCTTGCCCTGCATAGGAAAAAAAGCAGCGAATGTTTTACGGGAAAGAAAAACTCCAAGTTCTTTTTTTAAAAACTTGCTTGTCGCCTCAAGATCGGCAACAAAGAAAATATTTTCATAGGTGCCACCATGAAATTCTGTGTTTAAATAATGTCGTACAATACTCTTTGCACCATCAGCACCTATGAGGTACTTGCAATGTATTTGGTGATGGGTATCATTTTTATCATAAGCAATAGTGATCGTGTCGACACTTTCAGTAATGCTAGAAACAGTTGTATTCCAACTTACTTCTTTTGCATGTTGTGTTATAAACCCGTATACAATTTCTTCAGTATGATACTGTTCAAGAACAAGTACATAAGGAAACTCACTCAGGCCTTCGCCTATATCCTCAATAGGAATTGTTGCCCTCTTTTTCCCATTCACATAAAAATTAAATGCCTTTGTTTTATACCCCAATGAAGTAAATTCATGCGCTATTCCCATCTGCTGAAATACCTCCAGCGTTCTTGCCTGGATGGCAAGGGCTCTTGATTCTTTTGTAGGGCCTTCCTTTTTATCCAGCAAAATAAAATCAAGGCCGAATCGAATACACTGGCAAGCAGCCATCAACCCAGTTGGACCGGCGCCTATGATCGCTACTGTGGTTTTTTCATTCATCTATTTCGGAATTGTTACTCCTTCAGTTTCTGTTAAACTTCTGAATGCATCAAAAATCTTTTTGAAAACCGCATCACCATTTTGCTTATCAGAAATTTTCCTGCCGTCGATCTTTTCTACTAAAACCAATTCTCCCATTGTGCCAGTAGTGAACACAATATCAGCATTATAAAACTCAGTGAG
>JBJXHH010000062.1:0-5620 GCA_046160675.1 Chitinophagales bacterium | reverse complement strand
TCACAGGATTTTTGAAAGTATAAAAGTACTGCCACCGAAAATTCCATTTCGGGATGTGAATCAAACGGATAGTATCATTTTGCGGAGTGAGTGCATAAGCAAAAAATTCTTTCCCAATAAGATGCATGTGCGGGTTTATTGTTAAGATGGAAATATCCCTATCCGCCTGCCAACGAACATAAAATGTTTTTACTTCACCTGCTGGAACGATCAGTGGTGGTTCAACCTTAGACACTTTACTAAGTGAGCCTAGAACAAGATCTGAAGTTAATCTTTGCGGCGGAACCTCAGTGAAAAAAATATTAAAATAAGAGCCCGTATCAAATGTATCAAGTGGAGTTGGACCATAGTGAATATCATTGATGAAAAAAGCGCCCATTTCACACATCTCAAATCCACCAATGCCTTCAGGGTAAACAGCAGGAGAAACACCTGGTAAATAATTACAAGTATTAGGAACAAAATATAAAGGCCAGCTTCCATCATCATTTAGATTGTTCATCCGGCTTTGTAAAGCTTCAGCGCTTTCAGTCAGGTTTGTAGGTATATAGTTATCACCTGCAAAAACATTTTTCTTTTGCCCGACACCAAAGTTGATAAGGTTTGCATTCATGTGATGCAGGTATTTTTTATTTCCTGGAACAAATTCCATCAGTTTTACATACCTGCAGGATTTATTTTTTAAAGTAGAGTCATGCAGAATATAAGGAACCCGTGCAAGAAAAAAATGATCTGTATTATTTCCAGCAAGATGAATTGTATCCGGGAAACGTAATACAAGGTCTGGTTTCCCTATCATACTACCTTCAGGAAAAACCGGAGCAGGAGGGATGTTCAGGCTATCACCCAAGGGGCAGTCATTATCAACCCATGTTTTTATTTTATCAATATCTTCCTCAGCAAGAATTCTTTCGCCTACGAAATGTGTATAATTTGGATTTGCAGGCCAGGGCGGCATGTATCGACTTTGTGTAACCTTCACTATCGTCTTCGCTTTTTTAACAACATCATTGTAAGTGATGAGTGAAAAAGGTCCGGGTGCATTGGGACGATGGCAGGGGGTACAGTTCGTATGAATGATGGATGCAATATCAGAACTGAAAGTAACCTCTTTTGATTTTTGAGTGCAGGAGAAATAAGTGAACGAAAAAAAAATAGCACTAAGGGTTGTAAGTTTCATGCAGTAAATATAAAATCAATCATTCAATAAAACACCCCACAGCTTGTGTCTTCTTTCTTTGTGGGGATTCTCCTTTCAATAATGCCGCAATCGCATTCTCTAAGTACTTTTCTGTTATATTTTGCCGTTTTGTTCCCAAGTCAACCGCCCAGTTATCAATAGCTCCTGAATAGATTATTTCGCTCTTGTTACTGATTAAAAATGCTTCAGGTGTTACAGTTGCTTCAAGAAGTTTGACAAGTTCCATCGTTTCATCTTCTATACATTGCCCCGGAAGATCAAATCTTCTCCTGAAGGAAAGTATTTGTTCTTTGGAATATAATTTCCCTGCAAATACACTTACAAATTGTACAGATGAATCTTTATACGATACAAATAAGTTAGAGATAGTTTTTGTATATGCTTCACTTAGCGGGCATTCAGGAGATAGAAAAACAAATACTGTAGCTGCATGGGCAGAAATACTTTTCCCTGAAAATGTTTCTCCAGGGTTACCCAAGATCGGAAGTTCTATATCTTGGAGTGAACCCTGTGGGTTACATGAACTGAACGAGAGAAAAAAAAAGTAGAAACAATATGCCAGTAAATTTCTCTTCATGAATACCTTTCAAACCGGGTTAATATTTTTAACCTTAAACTTTCAACTTACACTCACACCACTCTTAACCAGCAGGTTACACAACTTGTATAATACCCTTGCCCCAACGTTGGCGTCCCATTCATCCTTGCCGGGAGCAACTTCTACCAGGTCGAAACCAATGATTTGCCTGCCACTTTCCACCAATCTTCTAAACAAATAAATAGTCTGTTCATATTCCAACCCACCGGGAACAGGGGTTCCGGTGTTGGGACAATTTTTCGGATCGAGACCGTCGATATCAAAACTGATATGTACATGCTGGGGGAGATTTTGAATAATGTTTTCGCAGATGGTTTTCCAACTTATTCCTTCATACAGGGCTTTTTTCATTTCAGAATCGTAAAATGCGATCACCCTGCGGTTAGAATTTTTTATAATGTCAACTTCCGCTTCACATACATCCCTCAAACCTACTTGGACAAGTTTTTTCAGTTGTGAGATTTTCAGTGCATGAAACATGATGCTTGAATGCGAATAAGTAAAACCTTCATATGCATCCCGTAGGTCAGCATGTGCATCAATGTGTAAGATCCCGAAGTCAGAATATTTTTCTGCAAGTGCATGATACAAACCAAGGGGTGTACTATGATCGCCACCAACTAAACCCAGAAATTTATTTTTTTCTAAAATTTCAACACATTGTTCTTTTACCCAACTGTTCAGTTTTTCACAAGTGGTATTTATTTCATACACTGTTTTTTTATCCTGCTCAGATATTTTTCCTTCAGATAAATTTTCAAGATAAGCTGCAGCAAGTTTTCTCATCTTGCTGTTTTTTTGTTTCCATGCTGCTGAATTTTTTTTCATGAAGATTCCATGCTTCCATGCATCAGGAAGATCCTCATCATATAAATCCACCTGCATGCTTGCATCATAGATGGCTGAAAACCCTTTAGCAGCGCCAGTTTTATAGCTCACTGTTACTTCCCATGGAACAGGGAGAAGAATTACTTCACTCTCTTCTTCATCGAAAGGCAAACCAAAAATTTGCGCATCACTTGCTGCAAGTTCATTTGCATTAAATGCATTAATTTTAATTTTCTTTTTTTCAGTCATCATGATTTTACAAAGATAAAATTTTTAAAAGTAGACACTTGAAAAAATAAAAAGTGGATAAGTATGTTAGCAACTTGATTACCTATATAATTATTATTTATTATACTTGCACTAACAAAATCAAAACAGTATGGCAAAATCAACCAAAAAAGCTGCTAAAAAACCAGCTAAAAAAGCTGCTAAAAAAGCAACTAAGAAAGCCGCTAAGAAGAAAAAATAATTTCTTTTTAAAAGCTAGCAAGAAGGCGCCGGAGATATCAGGCGCCTTCTTCATTTTTATGAATGTGAGTTTTTAAAAATTTTATTTTTCGGAAAAATAAGTTTACATAAAATTCATTTTAGTAATGAATTGAAATTTTTAATTGAGATTTTATTTCAAGTCTTCTGGAAAATTCTAAAAAACATTTTCAGTTTTATTAATCCTGAGGATGTGTAAGAATTTTAGCGAAGTTATTCTTAAGAAGGACAAATGAGATTGTTCCCGTTGTTATTTTTGGAAGAGATGTTTTTCGTTGATTTTTTTTTGTAATACTATAAAGATAGGTTGCAAGTTTATTTTTACCAGGCCCCAGAGGTAACCCTTGTTTTGGGTTTTAGACGCCTCTTAAGGAAATGCGATCGTTTAACCGTGTATCTACATGGTTAGATTGTGCATATTTTCATTGCTGTTTTCTTGGTTTTTCTAAATCAACCCTTTAATTTTCTTATTTATTTTTCACTCAAAACCAAAAAGTTATGAATTCAAGAGTACTCATTGCAGCCATAGTGGGAGGTATTGTCTATTTTCTACTCGGATGGCTAATTTTCGGTATCCTTATGGCAGACTCCATGGAAGCGGGAATGACAGAAAGCATGAAAGCAGTGTATCGTGGGCAAGACAATTATATTATGTGGGGTTTTGTCGTTGGTAACCTCGCATACGGCCTTTTCCTCGCAATCGCCCTTGAAAAGTTCGGCACAAGAACTTTTATGAAAGGCGCATTGGCAGGCTTGTGGATCGGGGCTTTAGTAGCAATAGCTTATGACTTCATGATGTACGCACAAATGACGTTTCTTGAACTGGATATGATCTTCATGGATGTGATCATGTCCGCAATATTCATTGCCATAATAGGAGGCGTTGTTGGGTTCATGCTCGGTAGGGGTAAGCCGAAGACAGCCTGATCATATTAATATTGTTCAATTAAGAACCCCTTCAGTTCTTATTCTTGTTTTTGAGGATAAGCTGAAGGGGTTTGTGTTGATTGAGGAAACACATTTCCGTTTCACAATAAGCAATTGTAAAAAAACCGAAACAGATAAACAAGGGGATAATTGTTGAGAGATAAAGAAATTACCTTTGCCTCAAATAGAAATATAAAGGGAAGCAAACGTTCGTCTATCTAAAAATTATGTCTATATTCATTGCATCAATTAATAGCGGTAGTAATGCAAATTGTTACTACATAGGAAATAAGAATGAAGCAGTACTTATTGATGCAGGCCTGAGTTGCCGGGAGACAGTAAAACGTATCAAACGTCTCGGGCTCGATATGCAAAAAGTGAAAGCGGTTTTTATTTCACATGAACATGCCGATCATATTAGCGGTATTGCAACTCTGCACAAAAGATTCAGACTACCTGTATACATAACACCCGGAACACTTGCGAATAGTAACCTGGTTTTGCAACCGGATCTCATTTTGCCTTTTCAGAAAAATAAACCTATTGGCATAGGAAATTTAAGAGTTACACCTTTTTTTAAAAGCCATGATGCAAATGACCCCCATAGTTTCATGATCAGTAGTAATGGATTACATGTTGGGGTGATTACTGATATTGGTCATGCAAGCGGGCAAGTCATAAACTGTTTTCGCCAGTGCCATGCAGTATTTCTTGAAGCAAATTATTGTGAGAATATGCTTGCAAAGGGGCAATATCCACCTGCTTTAAAAAAACGCATCAGTAGTGACAAAGGACACCTAAGTAATACACAGGCGCTGGAATTATTTCTCAAGCACAAGTCTGAAAAACTGCAACTTCTCATACTTTCTCATCTTTCAAAAAATAACAACACCCCGGAACTTGTAAAAGAACTCTTTACAAAACATGCCGGGAATGTGAAAATTGTAATTGCGGGGCGCTACTCTGAAACAAATGTTTTTGCAATCACACACGATGAAAATACGCCTGTGCAAGGGGTTAAAAAGCCAACCCGGAAACATGAAAACCAATTGTCACTTTTTTAAAAACAGAGTCTCTTCAACTCTTTGGTTCTGCCTATCTTTACACCATGCTCAAAACATTGCGCATCAGCAATTATGCTATAATTAATGAAGCGGAGATTGATTTTTCTTCTTCTTTGAATATTATCACAGGCGAAACAGGTGCCGGAAAATCTATTTTGCTGGGTGCTTTAAGTTTATTGCTAGGAGAAAGAGCTGATACCAAAGTGCTATATAGTAAAGAGAAAAAATGTATTGTAGAGGGAGTGTTTGTTATTGAAAATTATAATCTGAAACATTTTTTCGATGAGGAGAATATTGATTATTCCTCTGAAACCATCATCAGGCGGGAGATAACTGATGCTGGAAAATCTCGTGCTTTTGTTAATGACACACCAGTTACTCTCAACATACTTCAGCAACTTTCTGATAAACTTATTACTATTCATTCGCAGCATGAAACACTGGCACTTGGCAATTCAGCTTTCCAGTTAATGACAATAGATGCATTAGCTGATTCCATGAATATTTTAGAAGATT
>JBJXHH010000061.1:0-11688 GCA_046160675.1 Chitinophagales bacterium | reverse complement strand
CATCGCTCAAAGGATAAAAGGTACTCCGGGGATAACAGGCTGATCTCCCCCAAGAGCTCATATCGACGGGGAGGTTTGGCACCTCGATGTCGGCTCGTCGCATCCTGGGGCTGGAGAAGGTCCCAAGGGTTGGGCTGTTCGCCCATTAAAGCGGCACGTGAGCTGGGTTCAGAACGTCGCAAGACAGTTCGGTCCCTATCTGTTATGGGCGCAAGAGATTTGAGAGGACCTGACTCTAGTACGAGAGGACCGTGTTGGACGAACCTCTAGTGTACCTGTTATGGCGCCAGCTGTATCGCAGGGTAGCTATGTTCGGTTAGGATAAGCACTGAAAGCATCTAAGTGCGAAGCCTGCCTCAAGATGAGATCTCTGATTAAGGGTTGTGGAAGATTACCACGTTGATAGGCTGCAGGTGTAAAGATGGTAACATCAAAGCCGAGCAGTACTAA
This sequence comes from Chitinophagales bacterium, assembly GCA_046160675.1. GTDB lineage: Bacteria > Bacteroidota > Bacteroidia > Chitinophagales > BACL12 > JACMJP01. Next base: position 11,238 of record JBJXHH010000061.1, on the reverse strand, counting down.
TTACCCGTAAGCTTTAATTTTTTTTAAATATTTCTATACCTCAAACAATTTTTGTCACTTTATTTCTGAATCATTATTTCGATTCTTAAAGTTTCTATGGTGGCTTTAGCGTAGGTGTCCACCTCTTCCCATTCCGAACAGAGAAGTTAAGCCCTACAGCGCTGATGGTACTGGAGGTAATCCGGGAGAGTAAGTCGCCGCCGATTTTTAAAAAGCTCGCTGAAAGGCGGGCTTTTTTATTTTAGACTTACAAAGAATCTGATGAGTTTATTTTTAGCCGGGATGGCAGCGGAAAGCCCGCTGAAGGTTTTGTGCGGTGGGTATTGAGGCGGACTTGTAGCGAACAGTCCGAATTAAGTAGCTTATATCTGAAAGGGTTCTTGCTCCATATTTTATATTTTTTATTGCTGGATTTACATGTTTTTAATTATTTCATCTCCAAATTCACTGCATTTTAATAAAGTAGCTCCTTCCATCAATCGATGAAAATCATAAGTTACTCTTTTTGTAGAAATTGCTTTTTCTATGCCTTTGATGATGAGGTCATTCACTTCCTGCCAACCGAGATATTCAAACATCATGCAGCCGCTTAATATTACTGAACCCGGATTTACTTTATCCTGATTTGCATATTTAGGGGCTGTTCCGTGTGTTGCTTCGAAAATTGCATGGCCACTTACATAATTAATATTTGCACCAGGCGCAATACCGATTCCACCTACCTGTGCTGCTAAAGCATCACTTAAGTAATCACCATTCAGATTAAGTGTGGCTATAACGTCAAATTCATCAGGTCTTGTGAGTACTTGTTGTAAAGTAATGTCGGCAATAGAATCTTTTATAATGATGCCGGCGCCGGGTTTGCCTTCAGGGATGATGCACCAGGGGCCGCCGTCTAATTCTACAGCACCAAAAAATTCTTTAGCAACCTGATACCCCCAATCTCTGAAAGCGCCTTCAGTATATTTCATGATATTGCCTTTATGAACAAGGGTTACTGATTTCTGATTGAATTTGATGGCATATGAAATTGCAGAATGGATTAAGCGTTCACTACCTGAATAACTTACAGGTTTTATACCAATTCCAACCTTTACATCTACATTCCTGTTAGGAGAACCTATTCTTCTCAAAGATTCTTCCCAGGCATCTGTTTTTTCTTTAGTACCAAAACGAATTTTCTCAAAATCTTTCGGTGAGTTTTCCTGTAACCATTTTAGAAATTTATTTGTAAGATCACTTTCTGCAGCCCAATCTATCCCTGCATAAATATCTTCAGTATTTTCCCTGAAAATTACCATGCTAACTTTTTCAGGATTTTTAACCGGAGAAGGAACGCCATTAAAATATCTTACTGGTCTCAGGCAAACAAATAGATCAAGAATTTGTCTCAAGGCAACATTGAGGGAACGAATTCCTCCGCCTACAGGAGTTGTAAGCGGGCCTTTAATGCCAACCAGATATTCTCGAAATGCATCCAATGTTTCATCAGGAAGCCAGTTGGCTGTTTGATTAAAAGCCTTTTCACCGGCAAGAACTTCAAGCCAATCTATTTTCCTTTTTCCCCCGTAAGCTTTTTCCACAGCAGCATCAAACACTCTTACGGATGCTTTCCAGATGTCCGGGCCGGTACCGTCGCCTTCTATAAATGGTATAACAGGATTATCAGGAACGTTAAGTCTACCGTTTTGAAATGTTATTTTTTGTCCAGCCATTCTTTGTTGATTAAAAATTTTGGCAAAGATAAGATTCAGACTCCAGTCGTTCCAAGAATGATAAACTTTAGATTTTGTAATGTTGCAGTAAATAGAAATGAACAATAGACCCTCACTTAACAGAGTCCTCGGGCTAACTACAGCAATTCTCTTAGTTATAAGTTCTATGATAGGAAGCGGGGTCTTTAAAAAAATTGCCCCTATGAGTTCTGCTTTGGGGGATAGTAGTTTAATTATCCTTGCATGGATCATTGCAGGAATAATTTCCATGTTCGGTGTTTTTACTTATTCAGGGTTAGCAACACTAACTGAAGAAGGGGGAGGGCAATTCGAATATTTCAGAATTATTTATGGGAAATTTTTTGCTTTCATTTTCGGATGGACTTGCTTTACCGTGATTCAAACTGCCAGTATCGCAAGTATAGCGTATGTATTTGGTGAATCTGTAAATAACCTAGTACATTTTAAAAAACCAATAGAAAGTTTAAGTGAAATAAGTATCGGTAATTTTATTTATCCTTTTGCAAATTCCGGTGTAAAACTTTTTACAATTTTTACAATTGCTATTTTAACGGTAATAAACATTTTCGGGGTAAAAAAAGGAGGATTACTGAATGATGTTTTTTCTTCAGCAAAAATTATTGGTATACTCCTTCTGGTGGTTTTAGGGTTTGCATTATCAGGTAATAGCGCAGAGATTGATCAGTCAGCAATCGTTGAGAAACCCGTTTTATCGGGAGTCACTTTAATTTCAGCAATGTTTACTGCCATGCTTGCTGCTTTTTGGGCTTATGACGGATGGATTAACATCGCTTACATTGGAGGGGAGGTAAAAAACCCGAAAAAAAATATCCCAATAGCTATTATAGGGGGAACTGCAGTTGTAATGTTCATTTATGTGTTGGTAAATATGGCATATTTGAAAGCTCTGCCAGTAGATGCGTATATACAAATAGACGCCGAAGGAAACAAAATTGCAGGGGCGGAGATGGCGAAAACAATCATGGGTGTTAGAGGGTTTATTTTGATTTCAATATTAATCCTGCTCTGTACTTTCGGTGCTACAAATTCTTCCCTCATGTCATCCCCAAGAATTTATTTCCAAATGGCAAAGGAAAAATTATTCTTCAGAAACTTTGGGAAAATCCATACTAAATACAAGACTCCATACTGGGCCCTTATATACCAGGCAGCCTGGGCTAGTATCCTTGTAATTAGTGGAACATTTGACCAGCTTACTGATATGCTCATTTTTGCAAGTTTTATTTTTTATGGAAGTGGTGCCATCGGGCTTATTATCATGAAACGGAAGGGCATTATCACAAAAAAGATCATAGGTTACCCATATATTCCTCTTCTCTTCATCCTATTTTGTATTGTACTGGTAGGTAATGCATTGTATTCAACTACGGAAGAAAGCCTTGTTGGCTTGTTATTTCTTGCAAGCAGTATTCCGTTGTATTATTATCTGCAAAGCAGGAATAAAGCTGAGGGAAAATAAAAAAGGGTTCCAAAGAACCCTCTTTTTATTTGATTAATATCTCATACAGCCATCCGAAATATTAATCTGTCAGCACAACCAGATATTTTGATGATTTCCAGAAAGAGCTAGGATCGCTTATCACTAACTCTTCAATTTCTTTATCTCCTTCCACTAACTGGTAGGCGGCGGTTGGGTGATTTGTTACAACTTTTGCACTTTTTGAATTGATTGTTAATTCAGTGAATGTACGCAAGTCAACTTTTGTAAATGCACTTGCATTAAAATCATCACTTAATTCTTTTGTTTTTCCAAGGCCGATGAAACCACCTTCTTTATCTACTACACCTTTTTCTTTCAATTCTTTAAACGTACCTGAAACATAGTAAACAGTATTCAAGTCTTCAGTTTGTTTTGCTATAACATTTGCCTGTTGTGTATTTTGTTCCTGAAGCTGCGATTTAGCTTCTGAAACAGTGTTTAATTCTGTTGTAAGTGTAGCAACTTGAAAATTAGATTGTTCCAATTGAATTTTTAATTGTGCCAGCTCTGTTTCTTTTTCCATGATCTTTTCATTCAAAGAAGCTACCATTTTATCCAACTCTTTATTTTTATAAGTTGAGTTTTTGTATTTTTTATCAAGATCAGATACAAGAGTTTTGTTTTTCTGAATGAGTTCATTTAAAGCAGTTATACTACTCATGATATTTTGCTTCTGACCCGGTTTTGTCTCTCCTTCAAGGTGAGTTGAAATAATGCCCTCGTTCTTTTTAATTTCTTCAAGATTGGCTTCTATCTCATTAAAATCTGAAAGATAACTTTCAATAGTTGCGGATGCTTCGTCCCATCCTTTTTTATATTCGGCGCTTTGTTGTTCCAGTGAGCCAATCTGGTTTTCCATTTCATCTACTTTTTTTTGATTGCAGGATGCAAATACAAAAGGTGTAGCTAAAAAAATCAAAAGGTACTTCTTCATTTTACGTTTGTTTGTTCTGGTTATCAATTAGAAAAAATGCTGCCAAGAGAATGCTTATTCTTTAAATATATGATTACCAAGAGTTTATATACAAAGTAACGCATTAATTTTAGGGTTTGTTTTGGGGAGTAACGTACACAACCTGTGGAAAATGTTTTGTTTGTAGTTTAAATAGTACCCTATCTCATTAAATGCCTGTTTACCTTTACACTGATGAGTAACCCGAATTTAGATGCTGAAGGAAAATTTATGTCTGCCACAGAAAAGGAGATCGAAAAGGTTCTGCGACCCCAGGGTTTTGTTGAATTTTACGGACAGGAGAAAATCATAGATAACCTGAAAGTTTTTATAACAGCTGCAAAACAAAGGGGCGATGCGTTAGATCATGTGCTTCTGCATGGGCCACCGGGATTAGGGAAAACTACATTGAGTTATATCATTGCGAATGAATTACAGGCAGGAATCAAAATCACCTCCGGGCCTGTGCTTGAAAAACCCGGTGATCTTGCCGGCTTGCTTACAAGTTTGAATGAACATGATGTGTTGTTTATTGATGAGATCCACCGCCTGAGCACAGTTATAGAAGAATACTTGTACCAGGCGATGGAAGATTTCAAAATTGACATCATGATTGAAAGCGGCCCGAATGCAAGAAGTATACAACTTAACCTGAATCCTTTCACTTTAGTAGGAGCAACAACAAGAACAGGTATGCTGAGCGCCCCGTTGCGCAGCAGGTTCGGCATTGTTTCAAGAATAGAATATTATACGGCAGATGTTTTACAAAGAATCATCAAAAGATCTGCAGAAATTTTACATACAAAAATCACTGAGGATGGAGCTTTTGAAATTGCCCGACGCAGCAGGGGAACTCCAAGAATAGCCAATAATTTATTGCGACGCATCCGGGATTTTGCGCAGGTGAAAGGTGATGGAACCATTGATCTTGAAATTGCAAAGTACGGCTTGTTGCAATTAAATGTTGATGAGCACGGGTTGGATGAGATGGATAATTTAATTCTCGAAACCATTATTGAAAAATTTAATGGCGGGCCGGTCGGCATATCTACTATTGCAACAGCAGTAAGTGAAGAGGCAGAAACCGTTGAAGAAGTGTATGAACCCTTTTTGATTCAGGAAGGATATATCAAGAGAACCCAAAGAGGAAGGGAAGTTACTGAGAAAGCTTACAAACATTTAAAAAAAAACCCACCGGGCGGTAGCTTTCGATTGTTTGAATAGAAAATAAAATTTTCGATTAAAAATAATAGATCCCCCTAAAGCTCAACATTCTGCTGATAGCCCCTGTAAGTTTCGGGTTTGCTGATTCACCAATAGCGGTAATTGATCCCTGATAACGCATATTCAGGCCAAAATGCCTTTCTTCGCCAATTAAAATTGTTCCTCCGAAATGATAACTCAATTCATCATTATAAAATGCTTCATCATTATTCGTGTCTATACCGTTGATTGTTTCTTTTATGCTGAACAACCTGCCGTAAGCAAGCCCGGCAGAAAACAATAACCTGTTTTGATCATTGTAATTTATTGCCACTGGTACCTCTGCATAACCAAGATTAAGATTATAATTATCACCACCCGCAGCAGGATTTGAATGCGCCCCTTTTTGTGTGTACAGAATTTCAAAACTCAGGCTCCATTGTTTGTTAAAATTAATGTGGGCAATGCCGCCTACGTTTAATCCAATTTTGTAAAAACCTGCATAGAGATCGCCATCCACCTGTGATGCATTGAAGCCTGCAATTATTCCTGCATCAAAAGCCCTGAAATCATCATCCTCTTTTCCATGCTGAATTTGAGCATTGAGTGAAAAAGCTGTGCATAAAAAAATAAAAAGACTCCCTCGCTTCATAAACATTCTGTTTTAATCTTGTTTTGTACAACAACGATTGTAACTTTGGGTTGTTACACAAGAATTATAAAAAGATGTTCAAATATACTGCTGCCAATCTGAAAAAATTAGAAACCCTGCTACAGGAAGCCGGGTATGTGATCCGCTATGAAAAAGGGAATTTTATTGCAGGCTACTGTATTCTGGAAACAAGAAAAGTACTGGTGATAAACAAGTACTTTGACCTGGATGCCCGCATTAATTGCCTGCTGGAGATTGCAAGTAAACTACAGATTGATGCTAACCACCTGAGCGAAGGCTCCCGGGACTTCATGCAGGATTATCACATTGCAAATGCTGTATAATTTCTTTTAGCTTTACCCATGTGAAAATTACCATTCTCGGTTCGGGAACTTCAGGCGGTGTGCCGATGATAGGCTGTGGTTGTGAAGTGTGTACTTCTTCTGATACCCGGGATAAACGCCTACGCTGTTCTATTTTGTTGGAAACAAATAACCAGGTTTTTGTGATCGATGCCGGACCTGATTTCCGGCAGCAAATGTTGCGGGCAGATGTAAAGAAACTGGATGCCATTTTACTCACTCATTCTCATAAAGATCACACAGCCGGATTGGATGACATTCGTGCTTACAATTATTTCCAAGGCAACCCCATGCCAATCTATCTTACTGAAGAAACCGAATTTTCCCTGCGCAAAGAATTTCATTATGTTTTTGAAGAAAAAACTTATCCCGGCCTCCCTGAAATGCAATTTTTCCGTATCAGTAACTCGCCGTTTTACATTCAGGAAAGAAAATTTCTTCCAGTAGAGGTTTCGCATCTCAACATGCAGGTGCTTGGGTTGCGCATCAATAATTTCTGTTACATAACCGATGCAAATTACATTTCCCCGCAGGAAAAAGTAAAGATGAAAGATTGCGAAGTGCTAGTGATAAATGCTTTACGCAAAGAAAAACACATCTCTCATTTTAATTTAGAGGAGGCATTGCAGATCATTGAAGAAGTAAAACCTGCCAGGGCTTATCTCACACATATCAGCCATCAACTTGGCAAACATGCCGAAATTGAAAAACAATTGCCCGGGCATGTTTTTTTAGCCTATGATGGACTTGTGTTAGAGGTTTGAATTCAAGTATGTATTCATAATAGACATCACCCAAGGAACCCTAAAACCCAAATTCCACACCTCCCCGAACACCTCAAATCCTTACTTTCTCATGACATGCATTTGCTTTATCTTTACCTTCGGTTCTTGCAACCAATACTGCTGAACATTGTACTAATTAACTATTAAACCATTTAACCAAAGAACGATGAAAAAACTCCTCTTTCTTGCAGGCCTATGTTCTGCAAGTGTTGTTTTTGCGCAAGCACCACAACACCAGAAGGACCCTTACACACTTACATATGTAAAGGACATTCATTACCAACCAGATGCAGGCATCCAAAAGGATTTGAGAGACAATGCCGCCTGGCAGAATTTTGAAGCTGCCAACGGCAACTGGTGGGTGCAGTTTAATGAAAGTACCGGCATGCCGCACAGAGCTTTCGGAAAACCGGTAGAAACTACCGGATCCACCCCGCAGGAGAGAGCACTGAACTTCTTTGCCGCCCAGCTCAAAGGCTATAACCAAACACCCGGCGAACTGGTGGCCGCAAAAGTGAATGAAACAGACAAATATTATTATGTAAACTTTACCCAGTATTTTGAAGGGCTTGAGGTACTCTGGAGCAGGGCTACTGTTCGCCTTTCAAAAGAAGGAAAAGTAGCGATGTTCGGCTATGATGTGTACAATGATATTTCTGTAAACATTACTCCCGGCATCAGCCCGGAAGGCATTATAACCCATGCCTCTTCTGATTTTACCATCACTGTAAACTCAGTGGAAGTTGCCCCTGAACTGAAAATTTTACCCATCATTACCGGCGAAGGAGGAAAGTATGAATATAAGCTTGTGTATGAGGTTTCAGTACATACTGTCAATGCTGAAAACATTCCCGGAAACTATTATTCACTGGTAGATGCAAACACAGGCAAAGTATATTACCGCCAAAACCAGGTGCATGCCTGCGGGGAATATATATATGATATAGCTGCTGATTTGGAAATAACTTCCTCTATTACAAGTAATCCACTCCTCCCTGAAGTAGAAAGAGGATTACCGTACCTTGAAGTAGAAGTGGGCGGAGATATTTATTATACAGATTTTGACGGCAACCTTACACTTGATTTTATCGCAAGTTCTACTCCTGCCACAGTTACTCTCAGGGGCCCCTATGCAAAAGTTTACCAGGGTGCTTCTGGCTCTAGTATTGAAGCTATTGATATTATGCTTGAGCCCGGCACAAATACCATTTCATTTGATGACCTTTCAGGCGCCCTAAGTTCTGAGGTTTCAGCATATTATTATCAGAATGTTGTGCATGACAAAATGAAAAGTTACTGGCCAACTTTTACAGGGCTTGATGTTCCACAAACTATCCGTGTAGAAAGAACAGACGGTAGTTGCAATGCATTTTATGATGGAAGCAGCACAAACTTTTATGCAGAGGGCGGCGGCTGTCCTTCCACAGCGCTTTTTGATGATGTTGTTATGCATGAGTACGGCCACGGGATAAACTATGATGCCTATGACTGGCTCGGAGGTTCCTGGAATAATGGTGCCCTTGGTGAAGCATATGCTGACCTTTGGGGCATAGTGGTTACTGAATACCCTATAGTTGGGCAAGGATTTACAGGCGGATCAGACTCTTACGTAAGACGTTACGATGAAGAACCAAAAGTGTATCCTGAAGACCTGGTGGGTGAAGTACATGCAGACGGTGAAATCATAGCCGGGGCATGGTGGGATGTAGCTGAAAACTTTGGTGATGATGTACAAGCCATGGCTGACCTGTGGATAGAAACTTGGTATGCTACGCCAATGGCGCCGGGCGGAAGTGAAGGTACTCTCTACACAGACATTTTATTAGAAGCGCTAATTGCTGATGATGATAATGCAGATTTAAGTGATGGTACACCCCGTGAAGGAGAAATTACATCTGCATTTTGCGAACATGGAATTTCACTTGCCGGAAATGTTGATATAGCTCATGATCCTTACTCTCTGCCGGTGGAAGCAGAAACCCCAATATTGATTGAATCCAGCATAGAATCAGATTTTCCCGAATACCTCAGCGAACCCGAAATGTTTTACAGGTTGAATCCTTCGAGCGCCTGGACTTCAATAATTATGACTAACGTAGGAGGAACGGATTATGAGGTAGAGTTGCCAGCACAACCGAAAGGAACTATTCTTCAATACTATTTCGTAGTAGGAGATGAAAGTGGATGTGCGGGCAGGGTTATTCCTGTGGAAGCTGATAATACCGATCCCAATCTACCTTACTTCGCACTGGTTGGATATTCACTAGAACATACTGAAGATTTTGATACCTATTTTGGCGCATGGGAAATAGATCCCTTTAATACTGACGAAGCTGAAACCGGAGAATGGGATATAAATGAACCTATATCTTCTACAGATGGAGCAGGTTACGAAGTGCAAACAAATACAGATCATACAACTGGTTCGTCAAATATCTGTGCATTTACTGGCAATGCATCGTCGGCATCTGCGGGTGTTGGTGAGAATGATGTAGATGCAGGAGAAACAACTCTTCGTTCTCCAATTTTTGACATGACAGATTATGAAGACCCAGCAATCACTTACTGGAGATTATACTCCAACTCATCGCCCACAAGTGCAAACCCGGGTAATGATGTTTGGCAGGTTCGCATTACAAACGACCTTGACAACTGGGTAACTGTGGAAAGAACATATACTGAAGACAACACAGAATGGAGAAGAAATGCTATCCGGGTATCTGATTATGTTGAAGTGACTTCAACAGTTGCCCTCTTATTCATAGCGCAGGATAGTGTTATACCAAGCGATCCCACTGGTTTTAATGGCGGTAGTTTGATAGAAGCAGCTATTGACGACCTGCAGATCTGGGATACAAAACCTGAAGTAATTGACACTACTACAGATACCACCGGTAACAGTATAGCAGAACTTGAAAATCTCATCAATGCTATCTTCCCGAACCCGGCTGCAGATTATGTAACTGTTTACTTTGGTAATGTTTCAGCTGAGATGCAAATTACTATCATCAATGCACTCGGTCAGGCAATAAGAACCGAAACGGTTTCAGCTGTGGAAAATAAAACCTATAGAATAAACACTAGTATGTTGCCCGTAGGCGCTTACACTATGAATTGCAAAACTGAAAAGGGGTATGTAAATAAACAACTCATTATTTCAAGATAGAACGATAACATTAAAAGAAAAGCCGGCAGAGATGCCGGCTTTTTTTGTTTTCATATTTTCTAAAGTACAATCCATTTCGTCTGAATCATCACTATACCTTGTGTATTATGCTCTTGTAACCTCAATAACCCTCATCACCATCTTCTCCCAATCAAAACGGTTCTTCTCTTCCTTTATGTGTGATACAAAAACATTTTTTTTGTTTTCCCTGAAATATTTTTCCATGGCATCAGCAAGGGCTTTGGCATTTGTATCAACTACGTATCCAACTTTACTATCCGGCACCATCTCTGCCAGCCCGCCAACATTGGTTACGATCATCGGCACTTCAAAGTGATAAGCTATCTGTGTAACGCCACTTTGTGTTGCATGTTTGTAAGGCTGCACCACAAGATCGGCAGCGCAGAAAAAATGGTTTACTTCTTCATCTGCAATAAAATGATTGAACTGGTGAATCCTGTTTTCAATTTGCAGATCAGCTATAAGTTGCCTGTACTTTTTTTCATCACTGTAATATTCCCCGGCTATGATCAGTTCAGTATCCTGGAAATGCCCTCCGGCAAAGGCTTTCAGCAGCAGGTCGAGCCCCTTGTATTCCCTGATGAACCCGAAAAACAGGATATACTTTTTCGCCGGGTCAAGTTGCAATTTTTTGCAGGCATCTTCTTTAGAAACCTTCTCCCCGAAATTATCAAACAAAGGGTGAGGATTATAAACAACAGCTTTTGTGAAATGAAATTTTTGCAGGTCGTTCTTTACGCTTTCACTCATAACTATCATTCCATCAACCTGTTTGAGAAAATATTTTGTTAAAACATTGTCGTAAAATCTTCTTTCATGCGGAATGATGTTATCAGCAATACAAACAACTTTTGTTTTTT
>JBJXHH010000060.1:0-5814 GCA_046160675.1 Chitinophagales bacterium | reverse complement strand
TCTTTTATCCAATCCTGAATAACCGCATCAACATATTTTTCACTTGCCTCGCCATCAAACAAGGTATCAAGTTCCGTAAGAATTACATCAATTGCGTCGTCACCCAGGCTGCTGAGGTAGTCAGCCCGCTCACCCATGCAGAAAAACAAAAGCAAGTTATCAGTACCTCCTGAACGTATCAATCCGGGACTCCATGCTATTGTAGGAGACCCTTTGAATGTAATATCATACACATCATCACCCCAGAATTTTTCTGAAAATTTCAAGATTATCTTCATCCCATGCCCCATCTCTAAAGTATCAATTGCATTTTGATTCAACACAGGTAAGGCAGGAGTAAAACTGATGGCATTTTCTTTCAGGATACTTAATGGAACAGCGCTTATTACTTTATCTGCTGAATACTCTGACCCGTCAGCACAAGTAACAAGGATTGAAGAACCACTATAATCAATACTCGTTGCTTGTTTGTTATAAATAATATTTTCAAGAATCGGATTAAACCAGAGTGTTTCCAAAAGTTGAAGGTAGGAAGTATTCAGGGCGTAATTTTTCCCACCTGTAAGCCAAAGGTTTTCACTTACAGCCATGCTCTTCATGCCATAATCTTTTATGCTGCTTCCGTACTCGGCACCTATCCAGGCTTCGTAAAGATGCCAGGTTCTATCGCCTTCAGTTATACCAAAAGTGTCCGCTAAATAATCATTCATAATAACATCATCGCCAGAATAGAGGTACATGCTGTTTATGAAAGATTCAACAGCTTCAAGATCCGGATCCCAATAGGGTGGATAGGTTACATAATTGTCATCAAGGGCAAATATCTCTTTGATATCAAGAGTTGCATACTCAACAAGCAATGACGGATCATAATCATTGATGGAACTCCAGAGAAAAGAAGGTGGATCACCGCCTGTGTTTGCTTTTCCATGTACTTCTTCTGCTCCCATTTCAATCGGGATACTTGAAAAATCATTCAGGGGTTTTATTCTGCCTCCATGCACTAACGATGCTTCTAGTATTGTTACATTAATTCCTGCTTCTTTTAACACTTTAGCTGCATACAACCCGGCAGCGCCTGCGCCAATAATAATTACACTCCCACTTGCTGTTTGCTGGGCAAAAACTTTGGTAAGAAAAGATGGAGCAAAGTATGCAAGCGGAATAATCTTACCCGCATGTTTAATAAACAACCTTCGTTTCATAAACTACTAATTACGGTTCACTTTATTAGTGGGGTTCTCCACTTTAGACTTCGGTACTTTTTTAGAAGTTGCATTCACCTTTTTTCTTAAGGGTTTGAGCAAGATTATACTGAGAGGAGGTATTGTAATTATTAATTGGAATCTTTCAGCATCGTCTCCTTCATTACGATGTGAAACAGGATGTAGAATGCTTTCATTTGTAAGTCCGCTTCCGCCATAAATCTCTGCATCTGTATTCAATATCTCACGGTAGGAAATATTCTCAGGAACTGCAATATGATAATTATAATGTGTTTGTTGATCGAAATTAGCAACGACAAGAATATAATCTTTCGCATCTTTTGCAATTCTCTTATAACACAAGATGCATTGTTCGGTTTTTGAAATGTCGGTCCAAATCAGGGAATCAGTTATATAATCCTGTTCATGCAAAGCTTTTTCTGAAATGTATAAATGATTGAGGTCCGTAACCAATTGTTGCGTTTTTTTATGCGGCTCCTCGTTCATCAAATGCCAGTCGAGGCTTTGATCATGATTCCATTCATTCTTTTGTGCAAACTCACTTCCCATGAAAATGAGTTTTGCGCCCGGATGCGTATACATATATGTGAATAACAAACGCAGATTTGCAAACTTGTGCCATTCGTCACCGGGCATTTTGTTCCACAAGCTCCCTTTTCCATACACAACCTCATCATGTGAAATACTGAGCACAAAATGTTCACTCCAGAAATACCAAATAGAAAAAGTAATATTATTTTGATGATGCTTTCTATAAATGGGCTCCTGCTTAAAGTAATTCAAAGTATCATGCATCCAGCCCATCATCCACTTATAATGAAATCCAAGCCCGCCATCCTCCGTTGTGCCTGAAACCTTTGGCCAGGCTGTACTTTCCTCTGCTATAGTAACAACTCCCGGCAGTTCTTTCCTGATTGCATTATTGCATTCTTTTAAAAATTGAATTGCTTCAAGGTTTTCATTACCACCGAAAATATTTTTATCCCATTCTCCTTCTTTCCTTGAATAATCAAGGTACAACATGCTTGCAACAGCATCTACCCGAAGGCCATCAGTATGAAAGTATTCAAGCCAGAAAATTGCATTACTTACCAAAAAAGATTTCACTTCATTTCTACCGTAATTAAAAATATAGCTGTTCCAGTCTGGTTGAAATCCTTTTTTCGGGTCTGCATGTTCGTATAAAGCCGTTCCATCAAAATTTTTTATTGAATAAGCATCCCCTGGAAAATGAGATGGAACCCAATCAAGAAGAATACCTATGTTATTTTGATGTGCAACGTCAATCAAATATTTCAGATCATCGGGATCACCGAACCTTGAGGTAGGCGAAAAATAGTTCGTTATCTGGTAGCCCCAGCTCCCGTAAAAAGGATGTTCCATCACCGGCATCAGCTCAATATGTGTAAACCCCATTTGCTTTACATATTGAATTAAATTGTCAGCAAGTTCCCTGTATGAATAAAAGGTTTCATCGGGTTTTCTTCCCCAACTCCCGATATGCACTTCATAAATGCTCATCGGTTTTTCATAGTTGAACTTCTTGCGTTTATTAAGCCACCTCTTGTCTTTCCATTTATACTTTGAATCAATTACAATGCTTGCATTATTTGGAGCAGATTCAGCTTTCAGAGCATAAGGGTCACATTTTTCCAAAGGTTCTCCGTGCTGAGGGTGGATAACATATTTATAAAGATCGCCGGCTTTCATGCCTATGATAAAGCCCTCCCAAATACCACTTTCATCCCACCTCGGTTTGAGTTCATGCAGGCTTTTATGCCAGTTATTAAAATCACCGGAAACAAAAATCCGGGAAGCATTGGGCGCCCAGACAGCAAAATAAACACCATTGGCTTTATTATGAAAAGTTACATGAGACCCAAGTTTTTCCCAAAGGCGATAGTGTTTTCCTTCTTTAAAAAGATGTATGTCATAGTCGGTTAAAAGAGAAAAATTGTGGAGAAAACTGTCAGGCATACGCAAATATACTCAACATGAAAAAACCTACCTTTGCTCCATCATCTTTTATGCGCAAACTCACTGCTAATTTTTTGTTTCTCCTATTTTCAGCACTGATATTTTCATGCAAAAAAACTACGCAGAAGGATGAGGTTAACATTGCTGATCCACCCACAATTGACTCAACCTTTCATGCTTTACAGTTTGATTCAACAACACTGAATCTTTTTTTTCAAACCCATGAATTGCTTTCCTTTCACAAAATAGATATTCTGAATTTTTATAAAAACAGGAACTATAAGTTCGCCTGGTTTAATGAGAATGGTATGCTGGAACAGGGTTCCTATTTTATGAACCTGCTGAACCATTTTGATGAAGAAGGCTTGAAAGATTCAATAGTTTATGTATCTGAAAATCAAAAATTATTTTCTTTGGTTACTGATCCTGGTTATTTTTTCAGAGGCGCTGATAGCATTACAGCCCAATTGGATATGTTGCTTACTTCACAGTTTTTTGTGTATGCCCAAAAAGTGTGGAGCGGCATTAGTGAACAGCAAACGAAAGAACTGAACTGGTACATAAAACGAAAAACTATTCCTTTCGCAAGTATTCTTGACTCTATTCTAACAGGTAAGGGTTCATCTTTCACAGCAAATGAACCAGTATACAAACAATACAATTTGCTAAAGCAAAACCTGAAAAAATATAAGACTATCAGCAAAGAGTTATCAAGCTGGGACAGCTTGAAATTACCCACCGGTGTTAAGTTTTACAAGGAAGGTGATTCAGCTGAAATTATTGGAGAAATTCAAAACAGGCTCATCCTTTTTGGTGATCTTTCAGAAAAAAGCAACCCAGGTCTTTTCGATTCGGCAACAGCAGTAGCAGTAAAAAAATTGCAAAAACGTTTTGGATTGAAACAAGATGGCGCAGCAGGAAACAATTTTTTTGATGCGATAAATACACATCCTGACAGTTTACTCAGAAAAATTGTACTGAACATGGAGCGCTGCCGTTGGGTGCCTTATGATTTGAAAGGAGAATATATAACGGTGAACATTCCTGAGTATAAAATGCATATTTATGATAATGATTCGCTTGTATGGGATATGAATGTGATCGTTGGCAAATCATCCACCTCTACAACTATTTTTAATGATTATCTTGAATACATCATTTTCAGTCCTTACTGGGAAGTACCGAATAGTATAGTGAGCAAAGAAATTGTACCTGCTGTGAAGAAAAACATTTCTTATCTGACAAAAAACAGGTTTGAAGTTGTGAATACGAAATATGAAGTGCTGGACCCAACCACAATAGATTGGCAGAAATACTCAGGAAGTAACTTCCCTTATTTTATCCGTCAGAAACCGGGTGCAGATAATGCGTTAGGTTGGGTTAAGTTTATTTTTCCGAACTCTTACAGCATTTACTTTCATGATACAGATTCAAGAAGTTTGTTCTCTCAAACTCAAAGGTCTTTAAGCCATGGTTGTATAAGAGTAGCAGAGCCACAGCGGTTTGCAGAATATCTTTTGCGGGAAGATTCTATTGCCTGGCCGAAAGAAAAAATTGATAGTGTGATGCACAGCGGCAAGCCTACAAAGGTATTGTTAAAGGAAAAGATACCCGTTTTTATTGCTTACTTTACAGCCTGGGTAGATGACACGGGTGATCTGAATTTCAGAAAAGATATTTACGGGCATGATGCGAAGTTGGAAGAAACATTGAGGTGAAAAGTTGACTGAATTGCAATAAATAAATTGAAGAAAAAATAACCCAACAGATTATCAAATCATAAATCAAAAACTAAAAAACAAGTATGTCAGTAGAAATTTACCTTTGGCTTAACTGTATACTTTATTCAGGCTTTGCAGGATGGTGTTTGCTCAAACCCACTGCTACCGCTACATTTTCAGGTTTATCATTTTTAAATACCTCCGGCAGAGCCGAGTACTTTGCAGTGTATGTCGGCATGGAAGCAGGCTGGGCAGTTTTTTATCTCTTGTGCGCCCTGAATGAAGAATTGTACTATGCCGGAATACTTTTTTCTGTTTGTATTTATGCGGGCATAGTTTTGTTCCGCTGGGTATCTATCCTGCAGAAAGGAGCATCGTCTAAAAATGGCTACTACATTGCTATTCTTGAAATGATTCTACTTGCCTGGGCTGTTATTTTATTAATGAAGTGTTGAGAATAAAAGCTACAATTCACTAAAAACGGGAACAGTTGCCTCTGTAAATACTTTTTCATGTAAACTTTCCCATACATGAATATCAGAGAGTTTTCCTGATGTTCCCCTATTGCTGCTCAGCATGATCTTTCCGTACTTTTTATAATCGCCCCAGGTGGTGGACAAAGTTGGAGAAAGGTGCCCGTTCACATCATAAAAATCCCACTGGGTAACATAAAAAGTTTTCGTATCAACGTAGATATAATACTTGTTTTCAGGCGTTTCGCCCACCTGGTCAAAGGTAAGTTCCAGCACATGCGCATCTGTGCTATCGATTGTCTTTTTTATCCCTTCATATTTCAAATTCACCCCCGCATCAAAGAGTTTAAAAGGCATCACCAGCCAATAACTATCGTTCATCCACAGTGACCTGCCCTTGTGTAAATATTTCTTCAG
>JBJXHH010000059.1:0-3387 GCA_046160675.1 Chitinophagales bacterium | reverse complement strand
CATGCCCAAGCATTTAAACCTGTAGAATTTTCTGAATTTGAAAAATTTCTTCAAACGAATAATGATACGTTGTATGTTGTTAATTTCTGGGCTACCTGGTGTAAACCCTGCATAGAAGAGTTGCCCTCCTTTGAAAAGCTAGATGAAACTGCAGCAGAACAGAAAATAAAAGTGATACTCGTGTCTGTAGATACAGAAAGCCGCTGGGAATCTTCGTTAGAACCTTTCATTGAAAAAAGGAATTTACAACCCGAGGTTTGGAGCTTATATAATACAAAACCCGTTGATTGGATAGATAAAATTTCCCCAGAATGGAACGGGACAATTCCTGCAACATTATTTTTGCGTAACGGAACAAAAACATTTTTAGAAAAAGAATTTACTTCTGAAGAATTACACACTATTGTTGAACAATTAAAATTATAAACTATGTTGTATGTAACATCTATTTTATTTGCTTTTCTTTTTAATACTTCTGCGCCAGCAAGCTATGGTTATAACGTTGGCGATGCAGTAAAAGATTTTGAACTGAAAAACACAGACGGCAAAATGGTAAAGCTGAGTGATTATAAAGATAAAAACGGTGTGATCGTTGTGTTCACTTGTAACCATTGCCCTTACGCCAAGGCTTATGAAAACCGAATCATGGAGCTTGATAAGAGTTATGCTGCAAAAGGTTACCCTGTTATCGCTATTAATCCTAACGATCCAAACCGGGAGCCGGAAGATTCACCTGAAGGAATGATAAAAAGAGCCATGGCGATGAATTATACCTTTCCTTACTTGTTTGATGAAACACAACAAGTAGCAAAAGATTTCGGCGCCACAAGAACTCCGCATGTGTACCTTCTGCAAAAAAGCAATGAAGGATTTAAAGTTGCTTACATAGGCGCAATTGATGATAATACTGATGATGCTGCGGCAGTAACTAACAAATACCTGGAAAATGCCATTGTTGCTGTGCAAAAAGGTGAAACTCCTAATCCAAGTTTTACGAAAGCTATCGGTTGTACCATTAAGTGGAAGCAATAAAAGCAATAGAGCAAATTTATTGAAAGAAATTCCTGAGATCCGTTTCAGGATTTTTTTTTGATAAATAATTCTCAGTAGCTAACTCATAACAGGGACATAATAATCTAATGAACGAATTCATCTAAATACCCAAAACAGATTTTAATTCTCCAAGAATTCCTCAATTGCTTTGTCATCTAGTGTTCTGTAGCCGAACTTTTTTACAGCCTTTCCTTCTTCCAGAAAATAAATTGCAGGTAATCCCGGGCCGCTTGCCCTGAAAAAAGCATTTACATCAATGATGTAAGATGGAAACTTTTTAGAATTGCTTTCCTCCCAAAATTTGTGCAGGTTTTTTTCAGCACCAAAAAAAATATAAATGACATGCTTATTCATATCAGTTTTTTCAGAAACAGCACTCAGTTTTTCAGAAGTAAGCTTGCAATATTCACAACTCATAGAAAAAAAACATACAATTTTTTTTCCCTCTTGTATCGGAATATCCGCATAAGTTGCAGACTGAAATTCATGTTCTAATACACTAGTATCAAATTCTCCATACTGTGAATACCTGCCCTGTAACCAGCTGTCAACAGGTGAAATGATAAAAGGAATTGCCAGCATACCTGTTGATAATATGATGTACACAGGTTTAGAGTTTAGGAATGTTCCCGGAGTATGTTTTCTAAGGAACAACAATATTCCTATGAGGGCAAAATTCTTTATCAGTGATTCATAAGGTTGCATTGGAAGCGCTTCACCAAAGCAAAAGCAGTTGTCTTCCTTACCTGAGAAAATTTGCAAAATGAGGAAAAAGGAAAACAAGAATAGTACAGCTATCGTAACTACACGGATTTTATTAAATTGGATACCGAAAAAAAGAAATAAACCCAGGATAGCCTCAAACCCAATTAACAGTCTTGCGCCGATGTATGCTATGGTCATCGGGAAAGGGAGAACAGAATATACATAAATTTCAAAAGCGTTAATAGATGCTAATTTGAAATACGCCGATATCAAAAATACCAGCCCACAAAATACCCGAAGAATAAGTATTACTAAATGCATAAAAAGCCAAAATAAAAAAGGAGGTAAATCATTACCTCCTTTCTGTAAGCTATTACATCTTATTTTTCATTGCAGTCAACTGTGGTAGTTATGCCAAATGATGTTGTGCTTGAGTTCAGGTCTTCACAATCTCCATCCTGAATTACAGCTTCTGAAGTGGTTGATCCAAAACCTGTTATGTCAGTTGTGCATTCGCAGGTTTTTTCTTTTGAACATGAAGCAACAAAAAGTGTAAGTGCTGCAGCAGTAAACAATAGTGATACTTTTTTCATAATAAATTTGATTTTTAAAAAAATAATTATTTCAGTGTCAAAAATATACAGTTGGCCCTTAAAAACCAAATCTGTACACTTCTGCGGCACCCAAAACCTTTAATCTTTCGGTATTTTTTTTGGGCGTTACACTTGATTGTAATATGCTGTTTTATAATTTTTTATTACATTCGCTTTATAATACATTAAGAATTCAAATTCATGAAAACTCGTATTTCCTTATTTTTTTGCCTGTTTACCTGTTTAGTTGTTTCAGCGCAAACGCAGCCCAACATCATTTTTGTAATGATAGATGACTTGAATGATTTTGTAGAAGGTTTCGGTGGGCATCCCCAAACCATTACTCCGAACATTGCAGAATTGGAAAGTAAAGGAACCACTTTTGTGAACAGTTATTGCACTGCCCCGCAATGTGGGCCTTCCCGTCTAAGTTTGCTCAGCGGTAAAGATCTTGCCTATACACAGGTATATGACAACTCTGAATATATATGCAATGCCTTTTCTGATCATTTTAAGCCTGCATATGGAAATGCAGAATACTTCACTTTGCCAGGCTACCTGAAAGACAGTGCCGGGTATTTTACTCTCGGTCTGAACAAAATATTTCATTGTTATGATGATTTTCCCGAATATGATTCTGTTACTTCTGATCCCTGTGCAAAAAATTTAAGCTGGAATAAAGTATTGTATCATTCCGATTCAGCAGCTACGGTTCCTCTCACTCTGCTTTATGATGATGGCTTAGCCCCTTTTCGATGGGGGAAATTTGATTCACTGGAAGAGCCGCTTTTGATGGATTATGTGATAACCGACAGTGCTATCAATTGGCTGAATGCTTATGCTGCTGATCCATCTATCGCCTGCGATAAGCCATTTTTCATGGGCATTGGGTACAGGAAGCCGCATTTCCCGAGTTTTGTACCCGAGCAATATTTTTCTCCTTATTACCTTGAAGATTTTTACGGAACTGACTTTGATATACCTTATAATTATCCTGAAGGATCAACTCCTTATAATGGAATCATACTAAACCAGG
>JBJXHH010000058.1:0-21626 GCA_046160675.1 Chitinophagales bacterium | reverse complement strand
TCAACTCCCGAAAAATCATAGTTTATTTTTTTTGCTGCTGCGTCAACATCCTGTGCAAGAAATCCTGTGAACTGAATTTTTTCAATGTCGTACATGCCGTCTTGTTTTTCGCCGACATAAATTCCCTGCAGTTGATTTTGTTTGTCAACGTCAAAATGATAGGTGACGGGTTTTAATAAATTGATGAACTCAAGGCCGGGTACATTTTCTTTCACATCGGTTTTTATTCTTGCATCGCTGTACGCCGTCCATTCAACCTGCCCGCCGTTGCTGGTGATGCTTGCATTGCCGATGCGCACTTTGTTGCTGGCATCAACTAAGGCGCCGTTGCCGATGGCGGTGGCGTTAGTGAGGTTGATGGCGCTTACATCAGCATTGTAACCCAGGGCGGTGTTGTTGTTTCCGCTTTTATTAAAATCAAGAGATAGGGCGCCAAGGGCTGTGTTGAAGTCGCCTTTTGTGTTGGCATCAAGGCTGTTGTATCCTACGACGGTGCAGTAATCGCCTTTAAAACTTGTTGACATGGCCGAACTGCCTAATACTGTATTATAGCTACCGGATTCATTAGAGTACAATGTGCTTTGACCTATACCAATATTTTCATCGCCAGTTTCGTTGTTAAATAAGGCACTGGGACCCACACCAATGTTCTCGCTTCCGCTCATATTCTGAGTCAGTGTAAAATCTCCAATTGCCAAATTATAATTGCCAGTAAGATTATCTTGCAAAGCGCTGCCACCTATAGCAGAATTACCTATTCCTGTAGTATTACTAATAAGGTTGTTAGAACCAAAAATCAAACTGTTACCTCCAAGTGAAATTCCAACGGTTACGCTGCCCCCTATCAAAATATTCCCTGAACGAACATCAAGCAATTCAAGAGGTTCAGTCGTTCCAATCCCCACACTATCATTCAGTGGGAAAGTGTTGGTGATCTGTCCATTTACGAATTGAGAAAGTGTGTGTATGAAGATTGCCGAAACAAGTATTATTTTTTTCATACCATTTTATTTTTATTGTGAAGAATTGATTTTATAATTTTTCGAGAACAACTCTAATGGTGTATAACATAGAACCGGCCGGGTCGCTGGCATAAATTGCACGGTAACGAATGTCGGTTCCAGCGGCAACATAGATAATGACACTGCATGAAAAAACTCCTGCGGGAATAGCATTATCACTTGTGGAATTGACATCTTCAACATTTGCGGACGGCACAAGTACGTCACCTGTTACCTCCGGGTCATCGTATCGAACCCTGAAAGACAGGGAAGAACTTGTAGCAGCTACAGTAGTTACTAATCCCATATAACTCACCCGATACATGCCTTCAGGGGCTGCTGCTAACAGGGTTCTGTTTAGAGTAGCGTTTTGACCGTCGAGATCATCAATTACTAGGATGGAGGGTATACCGTTTCCTGCTGTTGCCTGGTCATTATTACGCACTACCCTGCCGTTTGCATCAACTTGAAACTGGTTGTTTGTGCCAACATTGAACATGCTTGGTGTAAGATCACTTCCAATGCTGATCTCATCCGTTGCCAGGTCGCCATAAATAGTGTTGCCGATGTTGAGAAAGCTACTTACATCAGCACTGTGATTTGCGTTCTGCCCGACGAAAATATTATCGTCTCCATCCGTAAGTATTGCAGCAGCAGCAGATCCTATAATTGTATTCCGTAAACCATCATCAAGATTTACACCGGCATTATCACCTATAATGGTATTGTTATTTCCATCAAAGATTCTGATACCTGACCCATAGCCTACTATTGTATTGTAACTACCATCATCTACTAATCCTAATAGCCCGAAGGATGGCGTTGCTGCACCCTCAGTTACAGTCACAGCACCTCCTATAGCAACGTTACCAATACCTTTAATAGAGGCTAATGTAATTGATGTCCGGCTATTATAAAAAACATTATACCCCAAACCTGTATTTTCCCTTCCATAAGAGATCCATTCACCCGCTCTACTGCCTACCATTGTATTCTTATCTGCAGCTATATCAGGAGTTCCGCTTCCGTTTACATTTATCAAAGCTCTCCAGCCAACAGCAGTATTGTGATTCCCAACACCCAAGTTTGTTGTCTGCCCAACAAGATATCCATTCCCTAAATTATTTAACGATGAATAGCCAATACCTACACATCCATTATTCACATCATCCGTAGATTTCACATTCTGCCCCGCCCCTTCCCCGGCAAATAAACTTTGATTTATTATGCCTCCGGGGCTGCCTCCTGTATTATGTATAAATCTATTCCCATTGAGCAGAATAAACTCAGTTGGAGTAGCTGTTGTTCTTGTAATAAAAAGTGAATTTCCTAAATATAAATTTCTCCATTCAAAAGTAGTTGAACCTAAATCCGTATCATTGTCAGAGTCTGCAATTAATGATGTGTTTATTGCAACCGGAGTAATTGTCGAGGTACTTAGCTTGTCTAGTTCTATATCCGCTTGTGAATAGGCATTATTTAATTGAAAAAACAGGGTAACTAAGTAAAACAATATCTTTTTCATAGAACTTGATTTTAGTGATGATTAAAAAACTTAATTGAACGTATGCAGGGGGCTAAAATCAAACACTACGGCGGCTTCTCCTGCCGGGCTTTGCACTGGCGGCGGGAGGTGGGGGGTAAACAGGTGGTTTTTCTGCAGCATCAGGTATTTTTACTTAAAGGTATAAAATGTTTTGGGGGGAAGTGCAGGGGAATTTATGTGTTATTACATCACTTCCTACCCCTGAACCTGACAAAATCTCCATCAATTTTCAGCTATACTTTTTCTTTCTGAAATTTTGTCCCGAACTTTGCGCCTCAATTACCGAAAAACCAGGCAGGCATGGTTTCTGACAAGGGGCGTTTATCTAATAATCTTTCAAAAATTTAAAACTCAAATCAATATGGCTAAAAGCAAACTTTCTATTAAACCGTTGGCTGACAGGGTGATCGTGCAGCCGGCTGCTGCCGAAACTATGACCAAAGGTGGCCTCATTATTCCTGACACGGCGAAGGAAAAACCTCAAAAAGGAACCATTGTAGCTGCAGGTCCTGGCAAAAAAGATGAACCCGTAACTGTAAAAGTGGGCGATTCTGTTCTGTACGGAAAATATTCCGGAACCGAGATCAGCATTGACGGACAGGAATACCTTATCATGCGGGAATCTGACATTTTTGCGGTACTATAACCAGTATCCAGCATCAAGAATCAAATCAACAAATCATAAACAAACAAATCAAACATAACAATGGCTAAGATTATAAAATTTGACACCGAGGCGAGAGAAAAACTCAAAGCCGGTGTAGATGCGTTAGCAAACGCTGTAAAAGTAACGTTAGGTCCTAAAGGCAGAAACGTAGTAATTGAAAAAAAGTATGGCGCACCGAACGTAACGAAAGATGGTGTAACCGTAGCAAAAGAAATTGAGCTGGAAGACCCGATTGAAAATATGGGTGCACAGATGGTAAAAGAAGTTGCCAGCAAAACAAGTGATGTTGCGGGTGATGGAACTACTACTGCAACTGTACTTGCCCAAGCTATCATGGCTGCAGGTTTAAAGAATGTGGCAGCAGGCGCTAACCCGATGGATCTGAAAAGAGGGATTGACAAAGCTGTAACCGTTGTGGTGGAAAACCTGAAAGCGCAGGCGCAGAATGTTGGAAACGACAACAAAAAGATTGAGCAGGTAGCCGCCATCTCTGCTAACAATGATGCGGAAATTGGTAAACTCATAGCAGATGCAATGGCAAAAGTTTCTAAAGACGGCGTTATTACAGTGGAAGAAGCAAAAGGTACAGACACTTACAGTGATGTAGTGGAAGGTATGCAGTTCGACCGTGGATATTTATCTCCTTACTTCATCACAAATGCTGATGAGATGGAAGCTGACCTTGACAAAGCATATTTGTTGATCTACGACAAAAAAATCAGCACTATGAAAGACCTTCTGCCTATCCTTGAAAAAGTTGCGCAGCAAGGAGCACAGATGCTCATCATCGCTGAAGATATTGATGGCGAAGCATTGGCTACATTAGTTGTAAATAAAATCAGGGGAACACTTAAAGTATGTGCTGTAAAAGCTCCGGGCTTCGGCGACAGGAGAAAAGAAATGTTGCAGGATATCGCAGTCCTCACAGGAGGAACAGTTATCAGCGAAGAACAAGGTTACAAACTTGAAAATGCTGACCTCACTTACCTTGGAAGAGCTGAAAAAGTAACTGTAGATAAAGACAACACAACCATAGTTGGCGGTAAAGGAAAGAAAGATGATATCAAAGCAAGAATTGCTGAGATCAAAAATCAAATTGAAAAAACTACATCTGACTACGACCGTGAAAAGCTGCAAGAACGCCTTGCAAAACTTAGCGGTGGTGTTGCAGTATTATATGTAGGCGCTGCAACTGAAGTTGCGATGAAAGAAAAGAAAGACAGAGTGGATGATGCTTTACATGCAACTAGAGCTGCTGTGGAAGAAGGTATTGTTCCAGGCGGTGGAATTGCGTACATCAGGGCAATTGAAGGGTTGGATAAAATGAAAGTAGTGAATGATGATGAACGCATTGGTGTAGAAATAATCAAAAGGGCATTGGAAGAACCTATCAGAATCATTGTTGAGAATGCAGGGGTTGAAGGTTCTATTGTTGTGCAAAAAGTGAAAGAAGGAAAAGGGGATTTCGGATTCAACGCAAGAACTGAAAAATATGAGAACTTACTGAAAGCCGGTGTGATCGACCCTGTAAAAGTTACACGGGTAGCACTGGAAAATGCAGCTTCTATTTCAGGACTGTTGCTCACTACCGAATGTACAATAGTAGACAAGCCTGAGAAAAAAGAAATGCCGATGGGTGGTGGAATGCCAGGCGGAATGGACGGAATGATGTAAATTCAGGTTGAATGAAAATAAAAAACCGCCGGATAATACCGGCGGTTTTTTTTTGAATTAAACTATTGGTACAACTATTTCACTTCTACCCCATCACTAAAAGCCTCCTAAAAACCCCTGATTAAACGATCATATCACTCATTACTTCGTTAATAATTTGAAAAGATTCCCTGTAATAGATAGTTGAAATTCGTATTTGCGGAATCAAAGCATAACTTTACTTTTGTTCTAAACTCTTTATCATGTCAAAAATTTACATTCTGATTTTCACCTTCGTTTCACACACAGTTTTTTCACAACTAAACACTGCCTTCCTCGGGCAAATAAACTACTCGGATGCCTGTTCAAACCTTTGGGGTTGGACAAGCCCCTCCGGCGATGAATTCGTTATCATCGGCACTTACTCAGGAACAAGAATAGTGGATATAACTGAACCTACAACTCCAACAGAAATCTTTTTCATTGATGGCGCAAATAGCAGTTGGAGGGAAGTGAAAGTTTGGGATCAATATGCTTATGTTGTTACCGAAGGCAACGGCGACGGCCTTCTATGTATTGACCTTTCAGGCCTTCCGGCAACGATAAATTATAATTTTTCTGATTGTGGCATGGGCATGGATGATGCACACACAGTTACAACAGATGAGAACGGCTACGTACACATTTTCGGCTCAGATTTTTATGGTGGAGCCGATGTAATTGTTGATGCAAACCTAGATCCGCTTGATCCGTTATTCGTTGGAAACGTTGGAACCACCTATGTGCATGACGGCTTTGTGCGGGGCGACACCCTGTGGGCTGCAAACATTTATATTGGTGAAGTTTCAGTTTGGGACATCAGCAATAAAACTTCCCCGGTTATGCTAGCAACGCAAACTACACCGAAAAACTTTCCGCATAACACAGCGCTGAGTGATGATGGAAACTATCTTTTCACAACTGATGAAACTACAAATTCATCAGTAGCTTGTTACGATGTGAGTGATATCACCGATATCACTTATGTAAGTGAATTCCGTGCAAATCCCGGTACAAGTTCTATTGCCCATAATACTTACGATCTCGGAAATTTCCTAGTAACAGCCTGGTACCGTGACGGTATTATCATTACAGACAAGACACATCCCGAATACATGATCAAAACAGGGTACTATGATTCATCCCCTTCTTATAGTGGCTCCGGATACAATGGCGCATGGGGTGTTTACCCCTACTTTCCCTCAGGAACTATTGCTATTTCAGATATTGAGAACGGGCTAATTCTTATTGACCCAACTTATGTGCAGGCATGTTATGTAGAAGGAACTGTTACTGATGAAATTACAGGCGCAAACCTTTTCGGTGTGACGGTAAGTATCACTGCTGATGCAGGAGCAACAGTTACCACAGATATAACCGGGCAATATTTAACAGGAACATTAAATGCAGGAACCTATACACTCACTTTTTCAAAGTCAGGGTATGTTACTGAAACTATTACAGGCGTAAGTTTAACTACAGGCGGAACAACAACGCTGAATGTGCAGCTAGAAAGCGTTACTGCTACATGTGTAGCTCCTACCACATTATATGAAACAGGAGTTACTTCTTCTTCCGCTACTTTGAATTGGAATAATGTAGGCGCAACATCTTATACGGTAACTTACAGGAAGACATCAGGAGGAACATCCACAAATGTGAATGTAACTGATAACCAACTTACCATTACCGGTTTACTCAGTTGTACTAGTTATAAATATAAAGTGAAAGCAAAATGCCCTGATGGATCAAAACCCATCTCGGTTTGGAAAACCTTTGGTACTACAGGAACGGGATGCAGACTTGCTGATGGATTTTCGTCTTCGGATTTGGAAGCTGAAAATGGATTCCTCTTATATCCGAACCCTGCAATGAATAGTATCATACTCAATCATGTATTCTCAGGCGAAATAGGTATACGGATTTTTGACGCCTCCGGAAAAAGTTTATTTGAGGAAAAACTTAATGCCGATGGCAGCGAAATCGAAATGGACATCAGTACTTTTCCTGAGGGCATTTATCTGTTGCATGTACAGCATGGGGAAAATGTGTTTATAGAAAAGTTTGTGAAAGAGTGATCGGGTAATCCTGTTTATTATTCACAAAAAGGAAACGCATCATTTGTTTCATCAGGGGCAAAATTTACTTCCCCTGTAATGATACCGCAGCCGATAGAATCTATTGTTTGATTAGAAAAGGGATAGATCTTGCCTTCTTTATGAAAGCGGGTAGAAAAGATTCCCAGCCCACCTGTAACGTTTGTATAGGTTCCAGTTATCTGTCCTTCGGTAAGTCCGAGTGTGGCAGTGTTAAACAGGTAGTAATCATATAATGCCTGACCACCTGCATCTACTATGAACTGTACAGAATCTGCAAAACGGAAAAAATAATTATCAGCTACCTGTGTGAAACTGCTTTCAATGAAATTGAAAAAACTTGTGCCGTCTACATCATAGGTAATTGTTAACCCGCCTGTTGTACTTTCAGCAACATAGGAAGTTTCAAATTTCCATTCCACTTCATCGCTTTTTGTAATCTGAAAAGAATCGCCTTCAGGAAAATAATTCGCTTCCCTGTAATGAAAGCGCAGAGTGAGGTCATAAAACTTTGCGTTCTGTCCGCTGCGCCAGCGCATTTGATAAGATGAACCCGGGTTGAAGGTGACGGATTGCGGAAAAATACTTTCATCATCCGGCCTCTTTATTTCAAAGGAATCAATAATCCCTGTTTGTGCTGAAGCAGTAATGCCTGTTTCTGTATTGGTTACAGTAATTCTATACGTATGCGCTGTATTTAGTTTTGCTTTAAAGCGATACAATACATTAGGTAGTGAAGCAAAAATACCATCCGTGTTTTTCGGGATGCCCAGTGTGTCTCCATCTACTTTTTCCACCAGGTATGCATCAATCACCGAACCGCCACTGAGTTCTTCCAGGGTTACTGTGAGTTCAGGGCCGTAATAAA
The DNA here is from genome assembly GCA_046160675.1 of Chitinophagales bacterium. Taxonomy (GTDB): domain Bacteria; phylum Bacteroidota; class Bacteroidia; order Chitinophagales; family BACL12; genus JACMJP01. Next base: position 13,756 of record JBJXHH010000058.1, on the reverse strand, counting down.
TAGCTGCAGGGTCAGCAGCAAGTGTGATAGCGTCTGCTTCATCACTTAAAAAAGCCCTGTTAATGCGGATATAATGCACAGAATCGCTGGCGCTGAGTAATGCATAAATAACAGGAGTTTCTTTAAAATCAGCGTTGAGGTCAAAGTCTGTGGAACAATTTTGTAAGATGCAAGTAAGCCCCAACCCCACAACAAACAGCATTTTCTTCATGCGCACAAAGATAAAGTTTCAGCCGCAACCCTTTATCATGCCGGGGTAAAAGAGTTTCATAAAAATGTCAGAAACAACCCGGGTAAGCTGGGTTATAAATGCTGGAAGTAAAGTTTAATGGGCGGGTAGCTAGACCGCAAGCAAGGGTGTCCAACGCATCAGGTGTAAGGACTATAGAATCGACTTCCACTGCATATCTTGATGAAAAAATACCATAACCGCCAATGATATTTGTGAAGGGATTTGTTGCATAGAGTTCTGCAAGGCCTGAAAGCGCAAAACCGTTTAGATATAAATAATACAGATCGGGGGCGCCGGCATAAAAAATATAATTGAGGTGTAAAAATGTTCTTTGTACATTTTCATTTTCTTCGATATTGTTTTTTAAAAAAGTATAAAATGAATTTCTCGGTATCATGTATGCAATATTTCCGTTTCCTACAAGATTATCAGCAATCTGGCTGTTGAATATCTGCCAGGAAACTGTATGCACAGCTGAATCCCCTGTAATCGTATTTTTTTCAGTGTAAACAAATTCCATCACTAACTCATATATTTTTCCGTTCACTGCATACTTGCACTGGTAACTGATGTCTCCAGTATCTGCAAAATCTTCTGTAACTGTGAAGTAGCTGGGCGATAAAGGTTTGAAAGCATGCACAAGTTCTGTTTGCGTTGTGAGTGTGTCGCCCGTAGAGTTCTGTATTACAAAGAGTTTATAAGTCGCTGAAGAATCTAACACTGCGCTGAAGGTGTATAAAATATTTGGGAGGTTAGCAAAGATGCCTTCTTGTTTTTCAATGCCGAGCGTATCTCCGTCAATTTGTTTTGCTGTGTATTTTCCTGTGAACGTATCGTCTATCCACCTTTCAACATACACTTCCAGTTCGCCATCAGCATAATAAATATTTGCAGGATCAGCGGCAAGAGTGTAAGCATTTGTTCCTTCCTGCAAAAATGATTTCTGAATGCGCAGGTAATGATCTGTTTCGCCTGCATCCAACAAACACCAAACAAGGATTTTTTCCTGGAACTCTGCATCAACTGAAACTTCGTTTTCGCAGGAGGGGAGAAGCACTATACTTAGAAATGCCGGGAGTGAAATTATAAACAGGTATTTTTTAAAGTTAAACACATGATAAAGGTAGTTGGAATGAGTAGAATGGGTAATTAAAATTTGTTAGAAAAAACGGGAACACAACAGTTTCACAAACTGATTGTATGCACAAACTTCACGGTCACTCCCTGGCTGTCAAGTGCAGGCAGGGCAGGCTCTCCGGGCGGGATGAGTGTGTTCAGGTTTTGATTCCAGACAATGTAAAGGTCAGTTCCTTCACGGGGGTTGTAACGGAATTTTACGTTGCCGCCGAAGGTGTTGCTAATGTCATCAAACTGGGCCAGAATTTTTAATGATGCCGCAGAGGAGAAATAAAAATTGAAATTGCCTGCAAAAACTTGTGAAAAATAATTGGTTTCGCCGCTGGCAGAAAACTCTGACGGGAACACAATGGTGTTCACATCATATTCGATCCCGAAACGAAAATTTTTGTTTATGATGTAGTTGACTACAGGTGTGAGCTGAAGTGTGTTACCTCCGAAAAACCCACCAAGGAGGTAATCCAGTTCCCAGGTGAAACCTGAAACCTGGTTACTTTCAATATATCCGTTGCTGAAAAAAGAATTATAATATCCCATCGGGATAATGATGTCGCCGCCGATGTTCCAATTTTCTGTCAGTTCTTCCCTGCTGAAAACAATGGGAGAAATATCAATTTCGGCGCCTTTGTTAAACTCAAGTGCGAATACAGTTCCTATACTTGCACTTTCCAGTTTGCCGGAGGATATATGACTGCGATAACCCTGAAACAACTCAAAATATGCAAGCGATAAAACAGGATGGTCTTCAAATTCAAAACTCCAGCCGTCTTCGTTACGCAAACCGAAAATATCAGCAGTTTCCAGGAAACCCATTTCAGGATTAAAATCGGGCATGATGATACCGAAGCCGGTAAAGCGGGAATATCCGTACTGAGAACTGAGTACAAAATACCCGTTATACCTTGAACTATTAAATGGATCAGAGAAATCGGCATCATCAAAGGTGATGGCTGTTCTGAAACCTGTTTCCCAGAATTCGTTAAAACGATAGGTAATATCGAAAGCAGCTTCTTGGTTTGAAATTGCAGGGTCCGCGGTAGAAAATTTATTTGTGAATAAACCGCCAATATGACTTCCATTCCCCTTTATGTCTTTGCGCAGACGCAGCACACTAAAATTCTCTCCGTCAATACTGTCAGCTTCAAGACCTTTTGTAGTCATGTTCAGGGCGCCGAGCTGCCAGCCGTTTGCTTTGCCTGTAAGCCGCACACCGCCTATGATTGGTACGATGATATCTTCATCAACAATGCCTATGTTTCTTGAGGTAAACATTTGATCGGCTCTGCCGATACCAAAGTTGAGATAGTCAGCACTTTCAAGGAAGAAACTTCTTTTTTCAGGAAGATCAATATCATATTTTGTGAGGTTGATGATGCGGTCGTCAGCTTCGGCCTGAGCAAAATCTGTATTGAGAGTAAGATCAAGCGTAAAGTTTTTTGTAATTCCATACTTTACGTCTATGCCAATGTTGCTGGCGATGCGATCAAGTGTTTCATTTTGAAAAAAATATTTTCTGTTCATGAAAACAGATTCTTTTTCATATGCAGTGCTATCAGCATTCAGCAGGTTTTGCTCCGTGTAGTTTGCGCTGATGTAAGGAATGATATAGAGAGGAGTTTTACTTCTCAGGTTATTGAAAACCATTTCAGCCGCCAAAGAAAGTTTCCCAAATGCTTCATCAATTGAAATATCATAAGGAGGATGGATGATGTATTCATTATTTCTCTTTATCAAACGTACAACCTTGAAACCCATCACTACTTCTTCTTTCTCTTCAAAGCGGAGAGAAGAAAAAGGTATACGGTATTCAATTGTGTAGCCAGCTTCATTGATTGAAGTTTTTACATCCCAGAATGTGTTGAAGGCATTATTAAACTCTGTTCCGTTGTTTGAAATTTGTTCATCATAGCGGTTGCCACCGGCAGTAGAGGCAAAAGTTATTCCGTTCGTTTTATCATTATAAGAATCAATAATTACAGCAACTCCGTCATCCAATTCAGGGTTTGCATCCCGCTCAAGATTTTGTATGATGAGTTTTTCGGGTTCCGTGTCAAAGCAGGTAATGCCGATAAAAAGAAATTCATCACTGTATATCATGCGTACTTCTGTTTTTTGGGAAGGCGCTTCGCCGGGAACGGGATCAAAGGCAATAAATTCAGTAACTACGGGGGCATTGTTCCAATCCGGTTCTGAAAATTTTCCGTCAAGGGTAATTTCATTTTCAGTGCGAAACGGCTGATACATTCCTTGCGCCGAAAGATCTTGAACGAAGCTCAACAATATAATGATGAAAACAGTGATGCGCATGATATGCAGCAAAAATAGGAAGGAAAAAAGAAACCCCGCCTTCGCCTGGTGGGGTTCTCTAAACCAAAAAACAAATACATGTTTTTAAAGTGAACTCATAATCATTATGCCATGATCATGCTGAATCGGGTTTTCGGGTACGAAGAATTTGAACGGCAGCAGATTGAGAACCGTGTAGCCATTTTCGTTTTCAGTAATTTTTATATGTTGGTTTGCAGAAATGTTTTCAAAAACCTGTAATGAGCCTGATGTTGGCCAGTTTATTTCCAGTTTTTTTATCACAGTTGCCTTGCCGAGGCCAAGTTCCTGCCGCAAACTGTTAGCACCGAAACTAGAGCCGTGTGTAACCCAATCATAAATTGTTCTTTCTGACCCGTTTTCTTCTACCATGATTTTTATTCTTGCACCTATTGCTTTTTTATTTGTGATAGTCCCTTCAAGGTCAATACAAATAAAGTTGTTTCCGAAAGTTGCGGGATTTTCGAATAAACAATCCTGGAATCCATCTCCGTCGAATGCGCCTCCCATTTGTGCAAAAATTTCAGGATACCCATCATTGTTCAGGTCAGCAAAGGAAACACCATGCCCTTTTTGTAAGTGCCCTGTTCCTGTACTGGTAGTTACTTCTTTGAAAGTGCCTGCATCATTTCTAAAAAGCCTGTTTGGAATTAAACTTCTAAGGGAAGGTTTTCCTGTTCCGGTATAAAAATCAATCCAGCCATCCATGTCATAATCACCATAGTTACAGCCCATTACAAGAAATGTCCTGTCAAGGCCTGCTTCACTGGCTATATTTGTAAATGTTCCGTTTTTATTGTTGAGATACAGGGCTGTGAGGTCGCTTACTCTGGGTTGTTTTAAATATTCTGCAGGAATGTCATTGTCAGAAACATTTGCACTGTAACTGAAGTTTAAAATATCCAGCCAACCATCATTATTATAATCAAAGAACATGCAGGGAAAACTTTTCATAGGACCTTTTACCCCTGCCTGTTCAGAAACATCGGTAAACTTCAACTGCATGGTTCCTTTCTTGGTATCATTGCGCAGCAGGTAATTCTTGAATCCGTTTGCAGAAATATAAATGTCCGGGTCCCCATCATTATCATAGTCGCCGCTTGTAACACCTTTTATAAAACTGTTTTTATTAGCTCCCGCTTCGGCAGCTACGTTCTTAAACATTCCATGATCATTAATGTAGAGTTCACAGTCGTTTCTTGTGTCTCCCTTTTTTGAGGCTTCGTTTCCAATGAAGAGGTCAAGCCAACCATCGTTGTTAAAATCAGCCCAAGTGGCGGTTTGTGTTGGGTGGCAACTAAACAAACCTGTTTCATAAGTAACATCTGTAAATGTTCCATCACCATTGTTGCGCAATAATGAGTTCGGAATTATTCCAAACACTCCATGCCAGGCACCTCTTAGTATAAAAATATCCAGGTTATTATCATTATTGTAGTCAGTTTGCATCATCATGAGTCCCCCGGGGTAATTCTTCAATCCGGCTTTTGTGGTAGCGTCTTCAAATTTCCCGTCACCTGTGTTCAGCATCAGATGTACTTCTTCATTTAATCCCCACCCTGCCTGGAAAATATCTATGAGTTGATCATTATTAAAATCATCCATTATAACAGCACCACACATATCTGCATAATCAAGCCCAAGATTACCGGCAATATTTTGAAACTTGGGTGCATAGTCTTCTGATTGGAAAGAACTCTCAGGAATCAAATATTTCGAAGGAACGTTTTGCGGATATTCGCCCAACTGCATGTATGCAATGTTCATCAGCCAGATAGAACTCAGGTCATCAGGTTTTATATCCAGTGCTTTTGAGTAGGACTCAATTGCTTTTCTTGCCCCGAATTTATCTGTATGTCTTGCCATTTCACTCAGGGGCCAAATGCAGGATTGTGCATTATGATTAGCAATACAATTTTTTATTTCTCCGTAGCGCAGGTAAGTGATACCTGTACCCGTGTACCATTTATAATGTTGTTTTTTGTTGATTTTTTGAAAATCATCTGATGCTTCATAAGTTGTAATGAAATGCAATGCGTCATCTAGTTGTCCCGAATTCACACACTGACTAATTACATCAAAATACCAGTCAAACCGTTTATCGGGATCCTCGGGGATGGGCTGTGCAAGCAGGTTTTGAAGAATCGCCTTATTCATAAATTTGCAATGCGGGTTATTTATGATTTCAAACACATCATTTAAGTAATCAATCATAGCCTGATTTCCGGAAGCGCCTTCGGACCAGGGTAGGGGCTCAATTTCTTTTGCAGTAGCCTGCACTCCGGGCGATTTGGTTTTCTTTACATAATTCACAATTTTTCCTTTATAAGTAAATCCTAACCCGATGGTTAATATTGTAGTTGAAATAAGAATGACAACAATTGTTTTTGCTCTCTTTTTCATATAAAATATAGTTGTTGCAAAGTTCTTCCTAGGTTGGCAATGCATTTTTATAATTTCGTAAAAGAGTGTAAATGTTTTTACCGAAACGGGTAAAAAGTTTGTAAACAATTTTGTTTACAGTTTGCAGCAAGGTGAAAAAGGATATTACATGTGCATTACATGTTGCATAGAGTCTTGAACGGCAGGAATATGATAACTGAGAGGAATGAGTACTTTTTGAGTGAAGGAATTTTCGTTTTCAGTAATAGTGATGTATTGTTTCATAGGCACATTTGTAACTATTTGTTTTGTGCCGGAGCCCGCCCAGGTAATTTCAATTTGTTTGATGGCTGTTGCGTTACCCAGCCCGCATTCAAGCTGTAAACTGTTTGCTCCGAAGCTTGCACCACTGCTTACAACATGATAAAATTTTTGTTCGCTGCCATCAGCATTCATAACTGTTATTACTACTTTGCTTCCTATTGCTGTTTTATTACTTTTTGTGCCCACTAATTTTAATGTTACCCAACTATTATCATTTCCCGGATTCAGAAAAAATGCGCTTTGAAAAGCATCGCCTTCAAACCCGCCACCAAAGTCAGAAAAAATATCCTGATCGCCGTCATTATCTACATCACCAAAGGCAATGCCGTGACCTTTCTGCAAATGCCCCAGCCCTACGCTATAAGTAACTTCCTGCAGGTTTTTTCCTTGCATGTTCAGGAACATCCGGTTGGGTACCAATGCGGTGTATTCAGGTGTACCGGTGCCAAAATAAATATCCAGCCAGCCATCATTGTTAATGTCACCGTAGTTTAAACCCATGCAAGTCATGCTAGCATTAAAACCCAATTCTGCATCAGCGTTAACAAATGTTCCGTCGCCGTTATTTTTATAAATAGCTGTAATTTCTCCTCTTCTTTCCTTGCCATAAAATTCTGCAGCATTATCATATTCACAATTGTTGGCATCATAGGTACATATTACAAGATCCTGCCAGCCATCGTTGTTGTAATCAAAAAATGCAGTTGGAAAAGACTTACTTGGATTTTCTATACCGGCTGCTTTACTCGCATCTGTGAATTTGAGTTTCCCATCTGTTAAATCATTACGGAACAAAATATTGCCCATGCCCTGGTAAGATAAGATAAGGTCCTGGTCGCCATCATTATCATAATCGCCGGCACTTGTTCCCTTGCATAACATCACATTGTCAACTCCTGCCTGCTTTGCAACATCTTTAAATGTTCCGTCGCCGTTATTTAAAAATAATTCGCAGGGATATTTTTCTGTTTCCCGCCTGCTTTCATTTCCAATGAATACATCCAGCCAGCCGTCATTATTAAAATCAGCCCAAGCTACAGATTGTGTAGGATATAAACTCCAGATGCCTGATGATCTTGTAACATCAGTAAAAGTGCCATCACCGTTATTTTTTAATAATGAGTTGGGAAGTTTTCCGAAATCATTCCACCAGGCGCCACGGGGAATGAAAATATCCATCCAGCCATCATTGTTGTAGTCGGTTTGTACACAATGCAATCCACCTGTTATGCCTTTCAGCGTTGCAACTTCTGTTTTATCAGTAAATGTTCCATCGCCGTTGTTTATCATCAGCCTCACATTTTCCGTAAGCAGCCAGCCTGTGTTAAAAATATCCAGCAAGCCATCATTATTAAAATCTTCTATAATGGAACCTCCTGAACAGGTTAAGTAATTCAATGAAGTATTGATGGCTACATTTTGAAATTTTTGGATGCGTTCATCAGCTTTAAATTTTTCAGGGTCGAGCAAATATTGCTGTGGAACTGATGCAGGATATTCGCCAACATTCATGTAAGCAACATTCAATAAGAACATAGCATTCAAATCGCCGGGGTTATTTTCTAAAATTTCTTTGTAAAGTTCAATGGCTTTTCTAGTTGGTTCCTGCACATGATAAATTGCATTGGCAGCAATAGGCATAATACAACTTTCTGCAACATGATTGGCGATGCAATTTTTCTGTTCACCAAGGCGCAGATACGCAATTGCCTGCAGGCTGAGCAGCGGAGAAAGTATTTCTTTATCAGCATTGATTTGTTTTGCTGCTGCAATAGCTTCTTCTAAAAACGGGATGGCTTTTTCCGTTTGCCCTCCATTCAGATACATGTAGCCGATCTCTTGTTTCCATGCCATGAATTTCTTCAGGTCTTGCGGCGCCGGCTGCTGCGCAAGATGGTCGGCACTAACGTTACATGCAAAACGATTATTGGGATCTTCAAAGTATTGTTTTTGACAATCAGCAAGATACTTTGCCATAGCCTGGTTTGGCGGAAGGGTTTCATCATACACTACATTGTTTTCCGCAATTTTTGATTTTGCTTTTTTAGCATTAGTACATGCTGTTAACATTGCTGCAATCACAAGCAGCAATACAATATATCTTGCTTTCATAATTTGTGTAAACTTATTTTATCCCACTCATCATCATGCTATGATCCATTTGCATTTCACTGTCATGGTTAAATTGAAAAGCCGGGAAATTCAGTACTGCAAAGGTATCAGTACCTTCTGTAATTTTTATATTTTGGTTAGGTTTTACATCTCTGAAAACCTGTTTTGTTTTTGATGCAGGCCAGGATATCTCCAGTTCATTTATACTAACTATATCTCCCAATCCTATCTCAGCCCGCATGCTCCCTGAACCGAAACTGCCACCTGTATTTACTACATGATGAATTACAGATTGTTTCCCTAATGCATTAGTTACAATAATTTTTATTCTTGCACCAACACCGTCCCGGTTGCTTTTTGTTCCTTCAGGAAAGATGGTGAGCCATTTATTTTTATTTCCTGGGTTTTCAAACAAAGCATTGAAGAAATAATCTCCCTCCAGTGCGCCGCCCAGCACGGCATAAATATCCTGGTCGCCATCCATGTCAATATCTCCGAAACCAATGCCGTGTCCTTTCTGTAAATGCCCGAAACCGCCGGCTGTGGTTACGTTTTGGAAGTCTTTGCCAGCGTTGTTCCTAAACATCAGGTTGGGGATCAGGCTGCGGAAATCAGGGTTGCCGGTACCGAGGTAAAAGTCGTTGAAACCATCATTATCAAGGTCCCCGAAATTGCTGCCCATGGCTATAACAGGCAGGTTAAAGCCCATCTGTTCACCCACTTCAGTGAAGGTGCCGTTGCCATTGTTATGATATAAAGCTGAAAAATCAGCAGGGTAAGGAACACCGAGGTAATGTGCCGGAACCTGATAGAGATAGTCGTTATGAAATGATGCTACAAACAAATCCAGCCAACCATCATTATCATAGTCAACAAACCAGGTGGGGAAACAATCGTCGGGTTTTGTGATGCCTGATGTTTCTGTTACATCTTCAAAACGGAGCCTGCCGTTGTTTTCGCCAGTGGTATTTCTCAGCAAAATGTTATTGCCTTTCTGAAAAACGGAAAGGAAAATATCTACATACCCATCATTATCATAATCTCCCGTTGCTACGCCTTTTATATATCCTTTCACATTACAGTTTGCTTCTTTTGCTACATCAGTAAAAGTGCCGTTCTTATTGTTCAGGTACATTTCGCAGGGATGGTTGTTGCTGCCTTCGGTGGCTTCATTTCCAACAAACAGGTCAAGCCAACCATCGTTATTAAAATCTTCAAAACGGGCAGAGTTGGTTGGATGAAAACTCAGCACACCCGCATCTTTTGTAACCTCATCAAAGGTGCCGTTGCCATTGTTTCTCAGCAGGGAGTTAGGCGTACAGCCGTACTTATCCCACCAGGCTCCCCTCAGCACAAACACATCCTTATCACCATCATTATCATAATCTGCATGTATCATATTCAGCCCCCCGGGTAAACCCTTTAATCCTGCCGCTACAGTTTTATCTTCAAAGGTTCCGTCTTTTTTATTTTCATAGTAAGTGAGTTGTTCGTAAAACTGCCAGCCGCTGGTGAGTATGTCAAGGTAGCCATCGTTGTTAAAGTCATCTAAACTCATTCCTCCGCTCAGGCTGTTGAGGCCAACACCCGCCTGCATAGCTACTTCAGTAAAGCGGGGTAGATCATAGTCGCTTGCAAACTTTGAAGGATCGATCCTGTACTCGGCAGGTACGTCGTCAGGATAAGTACCCAAGGTCATGTGAGCAATATTGAGGAGCCATGCAGCTATGAGGTAATCAACTGAATTTTTTTCTGATTCTTTTAAAATTTCCATGTACACTTCGGCTGCTGCTGTAGAGCCTGTTTTGTCAATATGAGTGCCGTTTCCCTGAATAGGTAAAAGGCAACTTTCAGCATTATGCCTGAGGACGCAGTTTTGTAGTTCGCCCTGGCGCATGTAAGACAGGGCAAACATGTGTTTATAAAATAAATATTCTTCAGGTTTTTCGCCGCTTTGCCCCATCATTTGCAGGTATTCTTTAAATGTTTCAATGGCTTTTTCGGGTTGCCCGCTGTTAATGTACTCACGGGCTATCCTGCCTTTGAGTTCAGCAGCTTTCTTAGGGTCTTTAGGCATGGGCATGCTTAAAAACTGGTTCAGCCGGAATGTACTTGCAAACTTGTTGCCCTCAACATTTACCTGTTTATACTCTTCAGCCAGGTATTTTATCATACCTTCCGTTCCGTTATAACTTTCAGGGTAGGGCACAATTACATCATTGCTTCCCTGCAGGGAATCCATACCCCGTTTGATATTTTTTTTAAATGCGTAAAAAAGTACGAGGGAGGTTATCAAAAGCATCCCGGCAATAAGAAACAGTTTTCTCATTTTAATTATTTGATCATCAATACTTGTGTGGTTAGAACCCGGTGTGTATGAATTTTGAGGAGAGAACTTTTTGCAAAAAAACAAATCCTTTATTAAAAAGATGTTTGCTGGCTGATAAAGTTGCGCAAATATCTATGATATTTATCAACATTTACCTAACTTTTGCAATATATGTTGAACATCTATGCTCTGGAATTAAATTTTTACCTTTCGCCCCTCAAAAAGACCATCTATGGCAACCCAGTTTACTGATTTTTCGAAAGCAAAACGTATTACAACCAATACGCTTCAGGAAATGAAGCAAAAGAGTATTCCTATTAGTATGCTTACTGCTTATGATTACAGTATGGCTAAAATATTGGATGACGGTGGGGTAGATGTGTTACTGGTGGGTGATAGTGCCAGTAATGTAATGGCAGGGCATGAAACTACACTTCCTATTACACTGGATCAGATGATCTACCATGCTTCGAGTGTTGTGCGGGCGGTGAACCGTGCGCTGGTGGTAGTTGATCTACCTTTTGGCAGTTACCAGGGAAACAGTAAGGTTGCTCTGGAAAGTACCATTCGCATAATGAAAGAAAGCGGGGCGCATGCGGTTAAACTGGAAGGAGGCAAAGAGGTGAAAGAAAGTGTTGAACGGATACTTTCCGCCGGGGTGCCTGTGATGGGCCACCTTGGGCTTACGCCGCAGAGTATCTATAAGTTCGGAACCTACGTTGTGCGGGCTACGGAAGAGGAAGAGGCTAAACGGTTGGAAGAAGATGCTTTGTTATTACAGCAGCTTGGATGTTTTGCCTTAGTGTTGGAAAAAATCCCGGCAGGGTTGGGCGAAAAAGTTGCTAAGTCTGTTCACATACCGGTTATAGGCATAGGCGCCGGTGGTGGAGTTGACGGACAGGTACTGGTAGTGCATGATATGTTAGGAATTACAAAAGAATTTAAACCCCGCTTTTTGCGCAGATACCTGAATTTGTATGATGAAATAAAAAGCAGCGTTGAGAAATTTGTTACAGATGTGAAATCAAAAGATTTTCCTAACAAGACCGAGGAGTACTAAGGGGATTTAAGGGTTTAATTGCCGAGAAATAAAAAACCGGGTTCTGTATCAGAAACCCGGCTGCGAAGTAACTAGTATCAAATTAATCATCGTCGCTTTCATCGTCACCATCTTCATCTCCGTCGTCATCATCTTCTTCTACACCAAGAAAATTCCCTTCAGCATCATACATCACTTCTATCACAGCTCCTTCAAATTTCATTTCAACATCATAAGTAAGGCTGTTGTCCGGATGGGTAATTTCATCAGCTTCAAGTAATTGTGCCCCTGGATAGTCTTCATTGATAGCAGAAAGAACAGCATCAGGCAGTTCGCTTATTTTTATTGAGCGTTCATTTTCATCGTCATCATTATGAAACAGGTTATCCAGTTTTGCACAAGAACTAAGGAAAATGATGCATGTTAAGTAGGTTATAAGTTTTACTATTTTCATATTGTCTTGTTATGGTTTTGCAATAATTTGTAAACTTATATTCTGATTCTGGAGAAATGTTGGAGAAGGATTTTTTATTTTAAAGCGATACTTCCAGGGTGGGTAATGTTATTGTAACCGCTACACTGAAAAATTACTCCTGAATATTTTGATCGCCAGCGCCAAAGCTATGACTCCAAAAAACTTAGTTATTGCATTTAATCCTGCTTTGCCAATCTTTCTTTCAATAAAACCAGTGGAACGGAGGATCACATACATGATAATGACATTAATGAGTACTGCGATTAAAATGTTGTAAATGGAATAGATACTCCGCATACTGATGAGTACTGTAAGAGTTCCTGCACCAACCAGTAATGGAAATGCGATCGGCACAAAACTTCCGCTGGAAGTTCCATCTGTGTTTGCCTTGAAAATATGAACGCCGAGAATCATCTCAAGCCCCAGTAAAAATATTACAACAGATCCCGCAAGGGCGAATGATTGTGTGTCAAGGCCCAGCAAACTCAGGATTGAATTACCAAGGAACAAAAACGTCACCATTAAAATGCCGGCAAAAAAGGTTACTTGTGCAGGTTTAAAATGAATGCCTTTGCTCTTCATGTTAATAATAGCAGGAACATTGCCCAATACATCAATGATGGCAAATAGAGTAAATGATATTGTGAGGATATCTGATATTTTGATAGCAGACATAAAAAGAAAATTTTAACTGTGAACTAAAAAATGAAAAGTGTGTAATGGAAAATTATCTGCAGATTAGCAAGACAGGTTCTGTATCTGCATCCATGGATATTCATGCAGGCCGATAGAATGATTGTAGATATTTAATGTAAAACTCATTGTTACAAAGATAGGAATCAATTGCCATATAAAAAAGTTCAAGACGGGAATTCTTAGAACAGTATAGATTTTTTAGTTATGTTAAAACCCTTGTTATGAGGGAGTTTCAGGAACTTTAAGAAACAAAATTAACTTTACATGTGATGAAAATATTTTTGATCTGCATTTGTTCTGTAATTGTTTCAGCAACTTTTTCACAAACTACATCACCGTCTGTTGAGGCGAAAAAAGTTGCACAGAAAACTGTTACAGCAATGGGCGGCATGCAGAATTTCAATAATACAAATTACATCGGCTGGAATTTTTTTGGTTACAGGCAATTAATCTGGGATAAAGTGCATAACCGTGTTCGCATTGATTATTTTAAGAAAAATTATTCTGTTATCCTATCGTTGAATAAAAATGAAACAAAACTATTCATGCATGGCGAAGAAGTAACGCATGCTGATTCGCTGAAGAAATATTTACACAAGGGCAGGTCACTGTGGATGAACGATAGTTATTGGCTGGTGATGCCTTTTAAACTCTTTGATGCGGGGGTGAATTTGAAATATGAAGGGATAAAAAAGACAATCGATA
>JBJXHH010000057.1:0-3787 GCA_046160675.1 Chitinophagales bacterium | reverse complement strand
TTTTCAGTTTCTATAATCCTTAAATAAAATATGAAGTGCAACTACTATAAATCCCACAAAAAAAAACTTCGCAAACCCCCGGCTCGTCGTTATAACCAATGGTTCAGCGACACCGCAGCGATATTACAACCCGGAGCAGCAAACACAGTCCACTCATCTGGACTGTTGACCGACTGAATAAACGCAGACGACGGTGTAGATTTTTCATCAACCACTCTTTTTAATATCAAATTCATTTAATCTTTAAACATTTAACGATGAAAAATTTAAACAGCAAAAAACAATATACATTGTTTATCTGCATCATAATTTCTTTTTTCTTTTCAATAAATTCACTTTACGCTCAAGACCTCGACACTTTGGAATGGGAAGAAATTGTTGACCTTGCCGATACAGTTTACAACAACGGACTCGACACGATTTATGAACTTGAAGACAGCGTTTATGAAGAAAGCACATTCAGAACCGGAGCTTCACTTGACTGTTCTTTATTTGGCACTGCGATGAGCATTAATCTGAACAAAACAATAGAACCAATTAACAAGGGATTGTATGGAGTTAACGTAACCGGTATGTTTACGCAGAATACTTTATACGGTGACATTTACAGCACTGACCAATGGCAGTGGCTCAGCAATATGCGCCCGAAAGTTTTGCGTTTTCCCGGCGGGTCAAGCAGTAAGTTCATGCATCTTTTACCATATAAAGACGGCCCCGATGCAGGAACAGATTTCGATCCGATAAAAGGCTACGGTTACGACATTGTAGAAATTACCCGCTATCTTGATGCAATTGATAATGTGCTTGAAGCGCCGGATAATGCAACGGATATTCTTGCCGCCTCTGAAACTGAAATGTTGGCATGGTTTGGCGGTGAAGAAGAAATAAAAAAAACATTTATTGATGAATACGTTGTGCCATATACCTATCAAGAACAACTCATATCAGGCGACATGTTCATTGATCACTTCATAGCACTTGTCAATCAGATTGAAGCCGATAATCCGGGACATACAGTTGATGTGTTAGTTTGCCTGAACATTCTCACTGAAACTGCTGAGCAGTGTATGGCAATAGTTGAATATCTTGAAGCAAACGGAGTAAATGTTGCCGGAGTTGAAATGGGAAATGAAACACCAAATAAGTTTCATAAACAAATCATGCAGTTTGATGAATTTAATGATTACTGGAATTACCTCGATGGGGCTACTGTTGCAGGTCAGGTTACTAAGGAAACTGCTCTTGGTGAATCATTATATATCCCTGCTGCTAATAGAAATTTCTTTCTTGTTTTCAAAAATAAAGCGGGATCTAATTATAAAATCGGTTTATGTGCTGATGGAATTGATGATACAACTAATTATCATGTGTTCAGCATCCTTCCATCTGAATCTGCGGGATTCAGAATTGAAGACTGGAATACTGCCCTGCAATCACATTACGGTGATACACATACAGGTGGCAATGTGAAAAAATTTCATGCGGTGATAATACATACCTATAATAGTGCGGAGTCCTGGTATGATGAATGTATTGTTGAAACCGGAACAGCAAACAGTTTTTCATGCCCCGAATGGGATTTCGACAATGCCGATACAAGGCTTGACCCTGCATTTATAGCCGTAAGATCAAACTTCCGAAGTTTCATTAAAACACATTTTTGGAATGATCTTGATTATCTGAACACATATCTCCAATTTAACCTCACATCTACCAATAAAAAAGATATGTGGATTACCGAGTGGAATTTAAAGGATGAAGGAACACCCAATAACGGCAAACTATTTTCAAACAGTTATATGCACACAACCGTGTTTCAGGAATGGTGGATGAATAATATGAAATTGAATTTCACTTCCGGTTTCAGGAAAAACTTTATTAAATATGCCACCGTGCAAAACTATGCAGGAGGTTCAGGTATTCAGTTGCTAACTAATGCCGATGAAGAGGTGGAACTCGAAATTATCGGTGAAGATGTATCGCCATACAATTTAGAGGAAGGCGATCCATTAAAGCGAAATTATTATATCAAACGAACAACTGCTTACACAATGGATTTGCTCAGTGAAATCAATAAAAACATTTTGAATTATTTTCCGGCAACCACGGCAACGTATGCGCATAACCCCAACCTGCCGCCTACATTTTTTATTGACCCCGCCAAAGAATACGTTTATATGTATTATACCAATACCCGTTGCAACGAACAGCGATATATTCTTAACCCGGGCGGTATGACTCCAATGTATGGTTATGTAGTGGAATTAGAAGATGCAGCGATTTACGCCGTTGATGCTTTTCAGGCTTATTCTCAAAGCGGAAAAAGCATGTTGTATGATATCAATTCGTGCTACGATCCTGACATTAATCCGTATGATATTGAAATTGACCAGGCATATACATACACTGCCGTAACCTGCACAGCAGACGCAGGCAGTTTATGTTTCTCTGCTCCGGGTTATACATCGGGATATGTGAAAATGCATATCGTTCCTTATGTTGAAAAATTAGCAGAAGAAAAAGTAAAAGAAGTAAAAGTTTATCCAAATCCTGCAAACAATATTTTGAATATTTCTGCAAATGAGGAAATACAATCCGTGCAGATCCTTTCTCTATATGGTGCAACCGTTTTAACAATGACTGGAAATACACAATCCATTGACATCACTGCATTGCCCTACGGCATGTATCAGATTGTTTGTATTTTTAATGCCGGGACAAGAATATTCAGCTCATTTGTTAAAGCATAAAAATGAAAAACACTTTTTCATTATTACAATATTCTATTTCAGCTGCAGCGGTGCTTAGCACCGCTGCCGTTTATTCCCAGGTGGTTTATACCGACATTGACCCGGATGTAGTGCTCGACGAACCGGATGAAATGTTTGGTATTGATCTTGATGACGACGGGTTGAATGATTTCAATTTCTTTAATGAGAGTTTTACAACCTATATTCCGTATGCAGGTGATGCACAAGTAAACGCAATTTTTGTAGGGGTTTTTGACACAATGTTAAATGGAGTAGCTGGTAGTACTTTATATTTTAGCGCAGGTCCGGGCTATACATATTACACTCCATTTGCCTTACAACAAGGAGAAATAATTGGAGAATCTATCGCTTTCTATAATGACAATTATCAAACTATGGCTCGAACTGATGTCATAATTGGCTTACCATCTATTTCGTCACATCAGGGAAATTGGAATCCTTATTTGTGGGGTTATAAATTGGAGGATTATATCGGCTTCCATTTTACTGATGAAGAAAGCATACAACGCTACGGCTGGATACGTTGCAGTGTAATAGACAGCGGGCGCACTTTAATTATACATGATTATGCTTATGAGTTGCAACCCGATCAACCAATACTTGCAGGTGACACTGTAAGTTATGTAAGTATAAATGAGCAGCAGAATGCACTTGAAGCAAATGTGTATAGTTTTAATAATGCTGTTTATATTCATTTACATGATTATAAAAAAACACTACTACACATTACTGACTTGATGGGGAAACAAATTATTTCTGAAGAATTCGTAAACGAATATTCAACTATAGACATGCGTAGTTTTTCAACGGGAATTTATTTAGTTACCTTAACCCAAAATGATAAGATATTTACAAAGAAATTATTTATTGAATGACGATAAAACCACTGGTTATAACATGAGCTTTGCAAAATGGCGGGTGCATCGTAAATCAAACCATTGCAGTTTCTATTACCTTTTGTGGTTATCGAAGCATTGCATATTTAATTCCGCCACTTCGCAAAGCCTTGAACGTTA
>JBJXHH010000056.1:0-15913 GCA_046160675.1 Chitinophagales bacterium | reverse complement strand
TTTGAAACATGTTTTCCATGAACAACCATTTTGCCAGACCTGGGCGGTTTTGGAAAATAAAAATGGATCGTTGCGGTTTCTTCTTCATCTACTTCAATCTCTTCCAGCTTATCAAGTTTTTTTATGAGTGATTGTGCAAATTTCGCTTTGTTCGCTTTCGCACGAAACTTATCAATCAGCATCTCTGTGTGCTGTATATATTTTTCTTGGTTTTTTTGTGCGGCTTTCTGCTGATCAATTCGTTCTTTGCGCAGTTCCATGAATTTAGAATATGCAGCCGGGTAATCAAATACTTTTTTATTTACAATTTCTATCGTTCGTTTTGTAACATTATCAAGAAATGTTCTGTCGTGTGATACGAGAATAATAGCACCGGGATATGTTTCAAGGTATGTTTCCAACCACTGAATGCTTTCAATATCAAGATGGTTAGTAGGTTCATCCAGCAAAACCAGTTCAGGTTTACTTAACAGGATTTTAGCAAGTTCGATCCGCATCTGCCAACCGCCGCTGAAAGTTTCAACAGGTCTGTCAAATTCTTCCCTGTCGAACCCCAAACCGGTAAGAACAAGTTCAATTTGTTTATCAATGGTTGCAACATTGATGATCTCAAGGCGATGAGATATTTCCTGGATTTCATTGATGAGATCATGATAGCTATCGCTTTCATAATCTGTGCGCACAGTGAGTTCATGTTCAATTTCATGAAGGCGTTTATCTAATTGAAGTGCTTCATTAAAAGCAGTTTGTGTTTCTTCAAAAACCGTTTTGCCTTTCATCTTGCTCAGGTCCTGGTGCAGGAAACCGATCAAACTGTCTTTTGGCAACACGACATTTCCAGTATCGGGTTTTTGCAAGCCTGATAATATTTTAAGGAGCGTAGACTTTCCTGCGCCGTTTTTTCCAACTAATCCAACCCGGTCATTTTCTTTGAGAGCAAAAGAAACATCTTCAAATAAAAACTCACCGCCAAAATGAATGGACAAATTCTGCACTGCTATCATGCTGCAAAACTAAGGAGGAAAAATTGTTGTGCTTGAAGAAAAGAATTTTCAACTCAGGATTTATACATGAGTTGCCGGGTTTTTTTTGTAGAAGTAACGGTTTCTTTAATATAAACGCCTGCTGGCACTGCATCAAAATCAATTTTTTCTCCCATCAGGTTGTAATATATTAAGGTAAGCAGAGGGTCATCGGTTTTGCAAACAATAACAGAAGTGGTTGAAACGCTGGTGTTTCCGAAATCAACTTGTTCAAGGTAGTAATAATTTTCGCCGGGCAGAGGATTTTCATCATTGAAGAGATATGCATGGGATTGTGTGGTTGATCCATGCCCCTGGATTGAAGCTATTTGTTCATAATTTATGCCATCACCTGAGCGCATTACATGAAATGCTTCACAATTTGTTTCTGAACTTGTACTCCAGCTAAGCTGAATATTTTCTTGTCCTGACATGCAATCAAAACTGCTGTATGTAACTGCAAGTGTTCCTGTTAAAATGACATAGGGGCAAAGAAAAGTAAAGCCACCGCTTGAGCCACCGCCAGTCATGTGGGTGTTAAAACACCAGGTATAACATGCACCCGGGGTAAGTCCAGAGTATGAAAGCCCTGTGCCTACCAGTGAGCAATCGGGTGTGCAGGTATAGAGTTCAAAGGTTGAGAACCAAGATGAAAACCCCCCCGTAGTGGTGATGCCCCAGCCGCTGTCAAGAATGATGCTGCTGCTTCCCGCAATAAACTCCCAACAGTAGGTTGCATTTTTTACAGCCGGAGAAATAGTATAACAACAACTGTTGGATGAGAGATAAGAGCTTGTTGGATAACCTGTCAAATCATCGCAAACAATGTCGCCGTTTGGTGAATCACAACTGCCCGCCCTGCTGCCGCCTTCCGGACCAGCTTGAATCATTTCCTTTGGGATCTGACTATACTCCACAATTGTTTGAGCAGTGAGTGAAATGAAGGGAAAAAGAATGAAAACTAAAAAGAAATTTTTTTTCATCTCCGGCAGTTTAGAGTGCTTATAAATTAGATTCTAACAAATCTACCTTTAATATTCTGAAATTTCAAAATGTAATGATGTAGGAAGCCGTGTAACTAACATCAAAAAACCGGAAAGCCTGAAATATCAAATTTATTGCCTTACAAATTTTGCATTTGCTAATTCACTGTTCATTTGTAATACTGCGAGGTATGTTCCGGCAGCTAGATTATCAGCGTTTACAAGCGCTTCTGTTCTTCCTTCCCCTACTGAGATGTTCTGCGTAAATATTTCTTTTCCGGCTACATCATACAAAATAACCTGTGCTGTACCAGCCATAGGCGAATTGATATTGAATTGCAAAGATGTAATAGTTGAGGATACATCAATACTTAGATCACCAGGTATAATTCCGGATGAAATAGAAATGATTTGAGAATATTCAGAGGTATTATCTGCATCAATGACTTGTAACCTGTAATAATTAATGCCTGATACTGGTGATATGTCTGTAAAAGCATAACTATGTGCTTCGCCTTCAGCTTTTACGGTTCCCAGTCTTTCAAAACTTTCCCCGTTCACTGACCGTTCAATATCAAATGAGAGAACGTTTTCTTCTGAGAGAGTAGTCCAATGCAGATAATGCATGTTATTGTTTTCAAAACCTGTGAACGACGCAAGATCAACCGGTAATGTGAGACAAGGATTAACAATTGTGATATTGTCTGTGGCAGTGTTACCGCATGCATCAGTAACTGTTAGTGTATAAACAGTAGTACTTGAGGGAGGTGGGGTAATAAAATAACCTGATGTTGTTACACTACCGGGAGTCCAGAGGTATGTGTAGCTGGGTACACCATAAGTAGGCGAAGCATTTAATGTAAGATACTGAGCTGTACAGTCAGGGATAGTATAACTTGGTACACTTGAACTTCCTGCTAAAGCTGCAGCTTCTACCGTGCGTCCCTGAATGTAGATATCTATCCTTGACATATAAGCACATGTTGTTACACATCCGCCGGGGGTTGTGCAACTGAATTGGTTAAAATACAAAGTGAAATTAATATTAAAAGATGCACACTGCGGAGTAAAGCATGATACCAAAGCAGTTGTAGTTGCATCATTTACAGTAGGTATCCATGTTCCTGCAGAGTTACAACCTGGAGAACACACCCACACTAACGTTGAACTGGGACTCCAACCGCAGGAAGTATTGATTTGTACCTGGAGGTCATCCATACGGCAACCAGTCGGACCGCATGTGGAGCCGCCCAGTGCGACATATTCCCAATGCACTGAGGATGCTGTTAGTGTAGCCTGAGCGGGTGTTGGTACCGCAAGGGTAACACTACACCAGGTTGGTGAATTATCAGCCCCTGAAATACCTGTCCATGTAGCTGTGGTACCAGTAACTAATGGATCAATTGTAATGGGTAATACCCGCGAAGAAGATAACAACCAGGAGGTTTTTACCAGTGTTTTAATATGAAATGAATTACCATCTTGTACAATTTTGTAACCTGCTACTGGTCCGCCCTCAGAAGTTGATGATAGTTCTTCATTATCATAAACAACAGGTGTAGCGAACCTTGCCATTTCAATGCCCGATGAGTTTTGCAAAATTAATTCGCCAACCCAGAGCCCATCATCTGTTAAGGATCCTTCATACATGTCAGCAACAATTGAATACCCTTCCGGGAGAATAATTACATCTTCAATAACAAAATATTTTTTGCCAGGTGTTACACTTGAGAGATCGTTTAAAATATAGTTTGATTTTACGGAAGAGTTGTCGAATATCAAATGTTGATCTATTCCATTGAACGCATTATTTATGGAAGCTCCATTGTCGCCAACAGTATATGAAACACGGTTTATTTCCTGGAGGTTTATTTTTTGTTCATCATTATCTGTGCTATAAGCACTGAGGGTTTGATTGAATTTAAAACTCGTTTTATCCATAAGCCTGATGCTCGTATAGCCGAGATCCATATTTAGCGCTGTTGGATTGGGTTGATGCAAAGCATTATAAATTCCGGGTTGTACGGGGTCGGGTTTCAACCTCGTGTCTATGGTAATTGCATTTCCGTTTTCATCTGGGTAATGTAGGTCAAAATAGGATGCATGGGTTACAAATTCTTTTCCATAGGATCCTTTCTTCACATAATATCGGGTATTTGCAGTTCTGTGATCAATCAGTTCATAATAATCAACTCCAGGGCTATTATAGGGAAGTTTCCCATATTCAGGGTGGCTCTCATATTCGTCAGGTGTAAGCAGTTCCAGTTCTGTATTTATTTCTTGAACGGGTTCCGGAGTGAACATGGTAAGGTTATGAACCTTAACGGTAGAATTATAATAATCCTGTGCTAATGCACTGATACACAATAGTAAGACGCCCGGTAAAATAAGGAAGGCTTTCATAAAATGGTTAAAATTTCAGTTTTAGCTTACGGATGAAGCTGCAATTCATCCGAACGACAGAATAAAGTTAAAACATTTATTTACGAAAACAAGAATGGATGCGGTTTTTTAGAGGGTATTGACAAGAGAAATACCCTCGGACATTGCCTTAAAGGACGGGAACAGTACAACTTACAGTACGGTCATTCTCAACTTATCATATTCTTCTTATACACTTTTTCTTACAGGTCATGTAACTCTTACAAAGCCTGCAAAAAAATGGGGATTTCCCTCTGGAAGAATGAAACAAAGTTCTTGATGTAGTATTTGAACTCTAAACCCAAGAAGAATTGGATTTGGAAAATTGCATTTAGGGCTATTTGTAAAAATATTTGGATTAAAAAAGAATGAACGGCCAACTCATAAATACTAAGTAAATTGATTAAGAAAAAGAATTTTATTTTTACACATAACTAATCTTAATGAGTTATGCCCGCTGTTATTCAACCTGCCACTTTTGCTTTTCTAAAACAATTGAAGAATAATAACAACAAAGAATGGTTTGAAAAAAACCGCAAAACATACGAGAATGCAAAAGCAAACTTTCTTGATTTTATTACGGAATTTATTCATCAGCTTGAAAAAATCGATCCTTCAGTAAAAGGTATTGATCCTAAAAAAGCAATCTTTCGCATCAACCGGGATATCAGGTTTTCAAAAGATAAATCACCTTACAAAAGTAATATGGGAGCCAGTGTTAGCAAAGGAGGGAAACTTGCTTCAAGCGCCGGATATTATTTTCACATTGAGCCGGGAAAATCTTTTTCAGGAGGTGGTAGTTACCAGCCCATGCCACCACAATTGCAGGCCATCAGGCAGGAAATAGATTATAATTTTAAGACATTCAAGAAAATAATATCAGACAAGAATTTTAAAAAATATTTCGGAGATATTGAAGAGATTGAAAAATTAAAAACCCTCCCGAAAGGTTATACTGCAGATAACCCGGCGATTGAATACCTGAAACACAAAAGTTTTATTGTTTCAAAAAATTATACAGATAAAGAGATTACATCACCCTCATTTATTAAAGAGTTGTTGCAGAGTTGTAAAACGATGTATCCTCTTCTTTCTTTCTTGAATAAAGCGATGGGTTGATTTGTCATCAAACTGTAATCACTTATCTACAGTGGTATTTTATAATATGAGTTTGTAACTTTACAGTATTGATAAGTAACCTTGAAAAGAAACACCACACTCCTGTTACTTTTCGGAATGTACATACATGCATTCAGTCAATCTATTGATGCTTATCCTGATACAGTTGTATGTAGCGCCGAACCAGTTACTTTATACGCAATTGTAGATGGAGTTTGGGGCACAGACAGTTATACCTACGAAGATATTCCTTATGTGCCCGAGTCAATTGGAGGTACATCTATTTCCATGGTGGATGATACGCATGTTCCTTCCTCTTCATCAGGATATGATATTGGCTTTGACTTCTGTTTTTTTGGTGAAACATATGACAGGTTTTGGATTGCATCGAACGGCTGGATCAGTTTTGAATTACCAACCTCTGCTTGGGATGTGAATTGGACGCCTGATGGCCCTGTTCCTGATGATGCTGATAATGTTCCATATCCTGCAATTTACGGACCTTGGGAAGACTGGCATACAGGGTTATGTTCAAACTGTGTGCATTATGAAACTACTGGTACCGCTCCATTCCGCAGGCTCATTGTTACTTGGGAAGAAGTACCCCTGTTTTTATGTACAAGTGATGAAGGTACTTTTCAGATAGTATTGCATGAAACAACAAATATAATAGACCACCATCTCACGGAAATACCTTCCTGCGCTTCATGGGGAGGAGGGTATTCCATCCAGGGGATTGAAGATGAAACAGGTGATGAGGCATATGCGGTAACAGGACGCAATTATGATGTATGGGAAACATCTGACGAGAGTGGTCGCTGGGTTCCAAATTCTTTAAACTGGTACGAAACAGCCACTGGAACTTTTATCGGCTCAGGCGACAGTATCATCGTAAACCCTGCCATAACCACTACATACACTGCAGAGATTACTTTATGTGATGGAACAACTGTAACCGACAATGTAACTGTTACAATTGCTTCGCCCTATGAAGTAACTTATGAACTTCAGAACATTCAGTGTTTCGGCGACGGAAATGGATTTATTGACCTGACAATTTCCGGTAACATCAATCCGATGATCTACACCTGGTCAAACGGTGAAACAACAGAAGACCTCATGGATTTAGGCCCGGGGACTTATAGTGTAACAATTGAAGAGACAGACGGATGCATTACATATTTCGATTTCATCATCACAGAACCTCCGCTGCTTACACTTGATACAACAGAAACGTTTAACATTATTTGCCATGGGGGAGATGATGGGTTCATTCATACCATAGCCGGTGGTGGAACAGAACCCTATTCCTTTACCATAAACGGAGGCAGCCCACAGACTTTTTCCGATTTTAATGGCTTGATTGCCGGAGATTATTCAATCACTGTAACTGATGCTTTCGGCTGTACCCACACTATTGATGTGTCACTTACTGAACCTGAATTGATTACCGTTGATGCTGGCCCTGACCAGGTGATGCAGTACGGTGGGTTCGTAAACATTAATGCTGTAAGCAATGCAAGCACACTTTCATCAATCACATGGTCTCCTGCTGTTGAACTTTCCTGTATTGATTGTTTAACTCCTGAAGCTACCCCTTACAATACTATTACCTATACCATAGTTGTTGAAAATGAATTCGGATGTACAGCTTCAGATAACATTACGGTTTTTGTACAATATGATTATTCCATCGCAAATGTGTTTTCACCAAACAACGATGGTATAAATGATATCTTTCATCTGGAAGCTGAATTCATAACCGGTATCGAATTGTACATTTATAGCAGATGGGGTGAACTTGTGTATTCTACTACTGATATGCGTAGTGGTTGGGACGGAACTTTGAGGGGCAAGCAGGCAGAATTAGGAACATATACCTATGTTTTAACAACTTATAATCTTGATACTTCAAAAGAAATTCGTACAGGAACTATACTACTTATTCGCTAATTGGTTTACAAAAAAAGCATAAGACAAGCACTTTTCTGAAAAAGTTGCATCACTTTCAATATTATTTTGTCATTTCTTTTGGAGAATTCACATTTTATTTTAGTTTTGTTACGGAACTATGGAGTTATGTAGGCTTAAAAAGGCATTTAGTATGTCAAAAAATTAAATATGAACTTGCTTGCATAAGAACTTTACTACATTAACTTTGCGGTTCACAAAAAAACAATATCTGTAAAAAAACATCAATTTATGAAAGTCATGATTACTCGTAAACTTGTATTTGCTGTTTTACTCTTAATGAGTGGGGCAGCGTTTGCACAGATTGAACCCGTTATTAACGACGGTTGGATATCTGATGGCAACATGGAACAACATGAACAGTGGAAAAACGGCGACTATGCATTTCCTGCAAATCCACGAGACATGTGGCAAATCGGTTTAACCCTAGGTGCGCCTTGGATTTCCGGTGACACCCGTTCTGAAATTTTATCACCAGCACATTCTCCGGCTTGGGGCGTAGGTCTTAACATCCGCAAAGGGCTTGGATATGTTACCTCTCTGCGATTAAATGGTATGTTTGGTTATGCTTACGGACAAGATTATGATTATGCTGCTAAAGCAAATAACAAGGTTCTTAACGGTAATTTTTCTAACAGTACTAATCCAGATAAATACTCAGATGGCGCTGATTATTCTGACAGCCTTTGGGTGAATAACTATAAATCTAAGATCATGGATGGAAGTCTTGACCTGATCTTTAACCTGAACAATATTAACTTTCATAATGCTACCCCTAAAACATACCTCTATGTATTTATGGGAGGCGGTGTTTTAACATACAATACAACGCATAATGCTTTAGGTGCTGATAATAATGAATACTTCTTTGATGCAATATTTGATGATGGTGATGCAAGCCAGAATGACCCTGATGTAATCCAACAGCGCCTTGACGATATAAGGGCACTTTTGGATGATACTTATGAAACACAGGCCGAAATTGCTAGCCAGAAAGTTTCTGATAATAATACTGTTATTAACCCATCCTTCTCTCTGGGAGGTGGTTTAAGCTGGAAACTTGGTTCAAGAGTAGAATTGGGTGTTGAACACCGTGCTACTTATATTTTTGATGACCTGATTGATGGTGAGCGTTGGGAATACGCAAGAAGTGGTGGAGATTACCTTGAGTCAGGCGCTTTCTCAGATCATAAAGACATTGTTCATTATACCAGCCTTAACCTAGGTATCAACTTAGGATCAGCAGACAAAAATCAAATCCCTACATGGGAAATGAACCCGCTGAATTATGTGTACAATAAAATCTCAGAGATGGATCCAAACAACCTCCTGAGAGACACTGACGATGATGGGGTTATTGACCGCCTTGACCGTGAGCCTAACACTCCAGCAGGAGTTCCGGTAGATACGCATGGTGTAGCTCTTGACAGCGACAAAGACGGATGTAAAGACAGCGAAGATCCTGAGCCGTTCTCTACCCCTAACCTGCCGATTGAAAATTGCCAGAACCAGTGGTTGGATAAGGAAACAGTTTCAGACATGATTGATGATGCTTTGGGTAAAATAAAACCATCAACCACAGGTGGTACTTGGATACTTCCTATGATTTTCTTTGATCTTGATAAGTATAACATCCGTGCTTCTGAGGTTTACAAAATGGAGCAGGTTCTTGAAATTATGAAAAAATACCCGAATCTTAAAGTAGAAGTTGTAGGTAATACTGACGTTAGAGCAAGTGAAAAATACAATATGACACTTTCTGAGAGCAGGGCAAAAGAAGCCATTAACTGGCTTTCTAAGAACGGAGTTGATGGAAGTCGCTTTATAATGAAATATAATGGGGAAACTGATCCGCTTATTCCGGGAACAAGCTTATCTGAAACTGAACACCAACAAAACAGAAGGGTTGAGTTCCATGTAGCAAACTAAGAAACGAAATCATGACAATAAAAAAGGGCGAACTTAAGTTCGCCCTTTTCATTTCCTATAATCGGTACTCAATTCATAAACCTGTTTTTGCCAGAAATTTTTTCCTTTCGCCACCAAACAACTCAAATAATACAAAACTTAACAACAGAACATACTCTAATGTGATGACGTAAAAGTTCTGCTCAAATCCGGCTCCTTTATAAGTAATGTAAGTAAAACATATCAGGCAGCTCCACAATACGGGGAAACGAAAACGGGTAATACAACTGAACAATAAAAGAGGTGCTAAATACCAGGGATGAACAGTAGTTGCAAACATCATGTAGAGAAAAAATGCAAACAAGAAAAACTGAAGCTTGTCTTCCTTATTAAATTTCCATGCTAACATTACAAGAACCAGAAGATAAATAGCAGGTAATAGAGTTTGTATTATTTCTTTTGCATGCATTTGCTGCCCGGTAATAAATTTTAACAAGTAATACAAACTGGCATTGAACTCAAAAGAAACAAAATACAACTGGAGGCTTTCTGAAATATTAAGAAAGGTTTGCGGCGAAAAAAAGGGAACGAAAGAAAGAAAAAAAACAATGCAAACCGTTCCGGCATATAGAATTGTTTTTCTCCAACCGAAATAACTGATGAAAAAAGGCAACAGAAACAAGGGCCAGATTTTACTTGCAGCGGCTAACCCCAGAAAGATTGCTGAGAGATAAAACTTGTTTTGTAAAAGGAGATAAACAGATAGTGTAAGAAAAAAAATCATAGCCGCTTCAAAATGAACGTTCCCGGTAAGTTCAATGAGGATAAGGGGGTTCATACTGTAAAACAAAATGTTTTTTGCCGGGACGCCTTTCAGGCGAATGATTTTTTGCAGAAAATATATTGTGCCAAATTCAGAAAGAAGGATAAACACTTTCAATAAAAAAATATTTACCGACAGGTTCTCAAAACTCAATGCTGCTGATATAAAAAAGATCATCTGACAAATCGGAGGGTAAACAGAATAATATTCTTTGGAGTTGAGATTATTATATACTGCATCAGAAAAATCAAACTCATGCATATTTAAGGTTTGATAAAACACTGTCGGAGTCGACAAGTACGGATTTGCACCACCGAGCATCATATGCCCGTCCCAAACAAACCTGTAAACATCATCACTCAGATTCGGGACTGAAAATAGTAACAGTACTCTGAATAGAATAGACACATATTTCGCTTCATCTACATTTTCATCTTTCCAGTAAAAAAGAATATAAAAGTATGCTGCAAAAGCGGCAAGGTAGAAAGTTAAGAGTTGAGCAAAGTTTGCTCTAGGTGTAAAATAATTTAGAATGACAAGGCATGAAGCTAAGAAAAGATAAACAGCAACTCTACTAAAATCTTTAGTTGCTATTTTCTGCATCATGATTTAATACGGGCATGTTTCAGCGAAAAATAAAAAATTAATCCGAAACCAATAGTAGCCATAATGTGAAAAGGCAGTAACCCGTAATCGCCATAATAAATACCCATGACAACACCGCTTAAAA
Organism: Chitinophagales bacterium; assembly: GCA_046160675.1. GTDB lineage: Bacteria > Bacteroidota > Bacteroidia > Chitinophagales > BACL12 > JACMJP01. Next base: position 4,936 of record JBJXHH010000056.1, on the reverse strand, counting down.
AGTAAAGAGTAAGAACTCCTTCAATGTAAGTGATGGGATGTATTTTTTTAGGGATATACTTTTTGTTTTTCCAAATATCTTTTGTTGAGATGATGTTGAACTTGGGGGTGCGCACAAAAGCAGATTTATGCCCCAGCCATCCTTTAAAAACCGCCCAGGCATTATGTAAACTTAACCCCATGGTGATGGCGAGAAAAACAGGGAACCTTGTTAAGAATATTTTCCAGGTTCTGCTGGAAGTAATTTCTCTTTGATGTGTTGAAACAAAATAGGCATACGCAATAGCTATAGAACCGATTAAGAAGATACTTGCATATTTAAAATAATTGAATTGTATCTCAACATTTTTTATCAGCAGAAGCGGAACGCTAAGGATGCCTGTAATAAAAATGAAAATGTAATTTGTTGTGTTAAACAGGTGGGCTATTGCATGCAATTTTACTTTTAAAGGGATATCTGCCCGCAGTACTGTTCTTCCCATTTTTTTTGCTGTTTCTGCCCCGCCTTTTGTCCATCGGAATTGCTGGGATTTAACGGCATTCATATCTGTGGGAAGTTCGCTTGGAGATACAACTGTTTCAACATACTTAAACTTCCAGCCTTTCAATTGAGCCCTGTAACTCAAGTCTAGGTCTTCAGTAAGTGTGTCACTCATCCAGCCTCCGGCTTCATCAATTGCCTCCCTTCTCCAAAGTCCTGCTGTTCCATTAAAGTTTATGAAATATCCTGCAGCATTTCTTCCGGATTGCTCTATTGTAAAATGCATATCAAGAGCAAAGGCCTGCATTTTTGTGAGTACAGAATAATCCTTATTCAGATGTTCCCATTTTGTTTGAACAACTCCCACTTTATCATCTCTCATAAAAAAAGGAATTGTTCTAAGAAGAAAATCAGGATAAGGAACAAAATCAGCATCAAAAATGGCTATATATTTCCCTTTCGCTTTACTTAACCCACCTTGTAATGCCCCGGCTTTGAATCCAACCCTGTCTTTACCAATCCTTCTTATTTGCTCAATATTAATCCCTTTTTGTTTCCATTCGGCAACTCTTTTGGCAACAAGTTCAACAGTTTCATCTGTACTATCATCAAGTACCTGTATTTCAAATTTATCCTTCGGATAATCGAATTCACAAATAGAATCTATCAACCTTTCAATTACATACAATTCGTTATAGATGGGGAGTTGTACTGTTACAAAGGGGTATTCACTTTCAGGAACATCCATTTTCAGGTCCTGTGGATTTTCCGCTAAATTCTTCTTGTATTTGATGTAATGAATGGCCAGGCTGAATTGCATAAGGCAATAAAAAAATAACAGTGCAAGCGCCAGGGTGTAAACTATGATTATTGCTATTGACATGCTTAGATGTATCTGAAAATTGTGATAAGAATTTTATATCCCGCCATGATGGTTCCTTTTATGGTTCCTGTGATTTTGGATTTGCCTATGCGTTTTCTGTAATCAACCGGAACTTCTATATATTTTAACTTTTTTTTTGCTGCTTTTATTTGCATTTCTACCGTCCAGCCATAGTTGGTGTCTTTCATTTCCAACTCTAACAATTTTTGCCAGCGTATAGCCCTGAAAGGCCCCAGATCACTGAACTTCGCTCCCACAAACAGTTTCATGAGTGTAGTGGCAAGCCAGTTACCGAATACCTGCTGCGGCTGCATTGAACCCACAGCCCTGTTGCCTTTACTGCGGCTGCCTATCACCATGTCATATCCCCCTTCTTCTATAGGTTTCACAATTTCATTCATTTGCCCGGGGTAATCAGAATAATCACCATCTAAAAATACAACTACATCAGGTTGATTCTCGGCCGGCTTTTGTTTGATATACATGATGCCTCTCAAACAAGCTGAACCGTAACCACGGGTTGTTTCTAAAAGAACTGTTGCACCCCCTTCTTTTGCTATTTGTGCTGTATTATCTGTTGATCCGTTGTTTACCACTATCACCTCCTCAGAGATTCCTAAAGGAATATCCCGCAAAACAGATCCTATAGAACCACTTTCATTAAATACAGGGATAATTACATTGATCTTCATGAAAAAACGGAAGCCTGTATTGCAGTTGGTTTATAAGTTCTGCAAAATTAACTGAATAGTAACGAAATCTTTGTATTTCAGCGAGGAAGGATGTTTACATCTTCATAGACCACTAAATCATGGGTAGTCATTTGTATTTCTGTTCTTTTCGCATTTACAGGTCCATTTTCCAGTTTAAGTACACCCCTTGGGCATACTGCTGAGCAGATACCACAACCTACACAGCTTGCCCTCACAATGTTTTGTCCCCTCTGAGCATACCAACGAACATCAATGCCCATTTCGCAATAAGTGGAGCAATTTCCGCAAGAAATACATTGACTGCCATTTGTAGTGATTCGAAAACGACTGAAAAACCTTTGCTGCAACCCCAGGATAGCAGCCATTGGGCAGCCAAAACGGCACCAAACCCTGCTGCCGAAAATGGGGTAAAACCCTACACCAATTACTCCTGAAAATGCTGCTCCTATGTAAAAGCCATACCATTGGCGAAGTTTCTGGCTATCAACAAAAAACACTTGTTGTACATTTTTAAAGTAAGCAAACAAAGTAAAAAGAATGAGCACAACAAGAATAGAAATTATGATGCTCTTATTTTGTCTTGAAATGGATTTAAATTGTGATGGTTTAATAAACATGAGTAAAAGCAATCCTCCAAAAACAATAACAACAGTGCCTGTAAGCATTTCTTTAGTAAAAGCATATCCTTGGGGATTAGCTACTAAGAAACTGTAAAGAACAGCGATGGTCATTATACAGGCGAATACCAACACAGCATGAATGAGAACTCTTTCGAGCCTCCATGCTTTTAGAGATTTGTCTGAATTGTGCCTGAAAGGATCGCCTGCAGTTTCAGCTAATCCACCACAACCGCATACCCAACTGCAGTACCAGCGCTTACCGTAAAAATAAGTGAGGATAGGGGAGATGATAAATATCATGGCGATTCCGAAAACCAACATGAGCAAACCAATACCGAGTGGTTCATGCAATAATTCCTGGAGGTGCCATCCGTCAAAAAAATAATAGTTGAGGGGCCACATGTTTTTGAAATCATTAAAGGGGAGGTTCATACCGAGCATAAATTCAGGAATAAGAAAAGCGAATGCAAGTTGAAAGAACATGACAGATATTGTTCTCACCACCTGGTATTTATTATGCCTGTATTTCAAAATAAATTTATAACCCATAGCCAGGATACAAATGGTGTAAAATACCCCGTACATAAACCACTGAGAAGCAGGTTGACCTTTAAGTAACATACTGAGGGGGTCAAAAAAACCTATTATACCCCAGTTTGCTTCACCATTCATTCCCAAACCCAGATAAGCCGGAAACCAATACAATAAAATGTAAAAAGCTGTGAGAACAACTGCTGCAGCCCAACCCCAGAGCCCTCTATTGGTAAAAGACCTTAAAAAAATATTATTGTTTTTTATCCCTTCAGGCAGATGCAAATAAGTTGCCCGTGCATATATGACTGTGCCTGCAATAATCAGAACAATGGCTGCATACATAAATGCTGGTCCCATAGTAATATGAAAATTCATGTACGCAAGCAGGCATAGAAATAAACCTATCACAACAGATGCTACACCAATTTTTTGATTGGTGTTTAATGAACCATTGTGTTCTGCCAGGCTCATGGATGTATTAACTTCAGACATTTGATGTATTTTGTTTACTTGAAAATTAATTTTTTGTGTGATGATATGTTTTGCAATCTGACAGGATGGTTTTTGTTTTCAGCATTCCATTTTTGAATGATTGCTTTTTCCTGCGCCGCAAAAAATTCGGGATCAAAATTGGCAGCATTCAGATTTTCAAGAATATAATCAACACTTTTTTTCTCCTGCAGCCATTGATTAAATACGGCATGGCGCATACGAATTCCAAAAACATTGATACCTATAAACAACCTATCTTCTTTTCTGTAAATAATATGAACGCATTTTTTGCCATCTTCATGCTCCCAGTAAAATTCAACTTCTCCATCCCGTAACTTAGGCATCACTGTGCCATAAGTTTGATATTCAATATCAAGAAATTTGGCACTATTAAACCAATAGCCCGGATGATATAAAGTTCTTTCACCGATCATATTTAATGCAGCACATTCCCCCTGAAGCTTTCCTGTGTACCAAACTTGCTCTATTATCCTGCGGTCATGTTTTGCCCCATGTTGAAATTGTGCGCAATCTCCGGCTGCATAAATTTCATCCACTGAAGTTTCCATGTGCCCGTTAATGACAACACCCCGGTCAACATTGATAGAGCCGCCTTTTACAAACTCAACATTAGGAGAAACACCGGCTGTGAGCCCTACTAACTGGCAATTTATCCTATCGCCATTTGAAGTTATTACTGCCTCAACCCTGCCATGTTCATCTCCAACAATTTCTTTCAGATGTTCATTTAAACGAAGTTCAAAACCATGCTCCCGGATATGCCGTGAGATCATTGTAGATTCCTGCTCTGGTAACACATTATTCCAGTAATTGCTTTCCCGTACAAGAAATGTAACTGGATAATGGCGGCTGTGAAGCATCTCTGCGAGCTCAATTCCTATCAAACCACCACCAACTATCACAGCCCTGTTAATTCCATTTCTGGTATTTTCTTCTAACTCCATCAGATCCTGGTAAGAATATAAACCCTGTACGCCTTTCAAATCCTGCCCTGGCCAGCCAAATTTATTTGACTTTGCCCCTGAGGCGATGAGAAGTTTATCATAGCTGATGTTATAATTGGAACTTAGGATGAGTTGCTTTTTGTCAGTGTCTATCTTCTGTACATAAGCACGGACAAGTTTAATGCGGTTTTTCTCCCAAAACCAGTTTTCATAGGGTTGGGTATGTTCAAATTTCATGTGCCCCATGTA
>JBJXHH010000055.1:0-7587 GCA_046160675.1 Chitinophagales bacterium | reverse complement strand
TTACTCCACCCAATCAGCTATAAACAAATTCGTATCATAGGTTCCACCAGAATTACGATTTGATGCAAAAACGAGTTTCTTTCCATCATAACTGAACATCGGGAACGAATCAAATACTGTATCAAAGGTAATTTGTTCAAGCCCGCTGCCATCAAGGTTGATCATAAACAGGTTAAAAGGAACCCGCTTAGTAATGTGATTACTTGAGAAAATTATTTTATTTCCTGAAGGATGAAAGAACGGCGCCCAGTTTGCCCCGCCGAGGTTTGTAACTTGCCTCAGATCGCTGCCATCGGCATTGCACACAAATAATTCCATGGCGGTGGGTTTTACAAATTGTTCATTCAGCAGTTTTTTATATTCTTTCACAGCATCTTCAGTTTTTGGCCTGCTTGCACGGAAAACTATTTTACTCCCATCAGGCGAAAAAAATGCGCCGCCATCATAACCCAGTTCATTTGTTATTTGTTTCGGGTCAGAACCATCCAGGTTCATGGTCCAGAGTTCGAGGTCGCCGTTGCGGTCGCTGGTAAATAAAATTTTATCTCCTTTCGGCGAAACAACAGCCTCTGCATCATAAAAATCATTGTCAGTTAGTTGCTGTACAATATTTCCATTTACATCCGCAACATAAATTTCATAACTGTGATACACACCCCAGAGATAACCTTTGCTTCTGTCGGGATCAGTTAAACATGTGTCAACAGTTTTATGTGTACTTGCATAAATCACCTTGTCATTACCCGGCATAAAGTAACTGCATGTAGTTCTCCCTTTATCTGTGCTAATGAGTTTGTATTCAAAACGGCTATCATCAGTCGGAAGTTTCCCTGTGTAGATCTGATCACAATCCTTTCCTTCGCTTTTATTTCTGCGTTGAAAAACAATGCTTTTATTATCAAAACTGAAATACCCCTCGGCATTATCACCGCCGAAAGTAAGTTGCCGCATATTTTTCAAATGCGTTTCCCCGCTATAGGCAAGTGTATCTGTTTTTACAATGATTGTCTCTGAGTTTTCTGTATTTCCAGCAGTTTCTGTTTTTGAATTGCAAGCTGTAAATAAGGAAAAAATCAAAACAAGATTCAAGGTCTTCTGTAGTATCATTTCTCTGAGTTTATACCCCTAAAGGGCTGCACAAAGGTAAATACAGCGGTTCGTTCTGTGGAATTTTACAATAAAAATACCTTGAATGGGCTACCTTTGCGGTATGCAGTTAAAAAGCAGAACAGCAGTTGTTTCAGCTATTATTATTTTATTGCTTGTTGTTTCATTATTCATTTTCAGAGATAAAGTTGTAAGCTTCATTTCACCGCAAGGCAATGCCGCAGATACACTTGATTTAGTAGAAAAACTTACACCTGAGATTGCTGCATTGTCAGAAAAAATCAACGCCGAGCCAGTTAATGCGCAGCCCATTTTCCAAAGGGCTGATGCATATTTCGCTTTCGGGAACATGAAATATGCTCTGCTGGATTATAAAAAGGCATACAGCCTGGATTCGCTCAAGCAAGCCCATGCGATAGGTTTGGCAGATTGTTATTTTGAAATAAATTATCCTGATTCGTCACTGCTCATCCTTGAAAAATATTTGCAGCATGATCCCAATAATGTTGATGTATTGCTGGACGCAGCGATTGATTATTATTTGCTTCCTTCGCCTAAATACAACCTTGCACTTGAGCATCTCAACACAATTTTAAAAACTGACATTCAAAACAGTGAAGCATATTTTTACCGGGCGATGATGTTTAAAGAGATGGGAGACACAACTGCTTCTATCCGTAGTTTTCAAACTGCAATAGAAACGGATCCCGATAATTATGATGCATACATGCAGCTCGGTATGCTGTATGCTGATAAAAGAGACCCGCTGGCAGTAAAGTATTTTGATAATGCCATTGCGCTGAATGATTCAAGTAACGAAGCAGAGTATGCTAAAGCCAAATTTATGCAGGACGTCGGCAGCATGGGAGATGCCATTGACTATTACAGGAAGTTGATCGTTGAGAACCCGCAAAATGCAGATGCCATCTATAATCTTGCTACCGTGTATTTTGGAGTTGATTCAGTGGAAAAAGCATACCGCATGTTTGAACTTGCCATTAAACAGGCTCCCGCAAAACCTGAAGCCTATTTCGGAAAAGGATTATGTGCTGAGGATCTCGGGAAAACAGAAGAGGCAATCTCATTTTATGAACAAGCATTAAATTTAAACCCGAATTATACTGACGCAGAAATCCAGTTGAAAAAGTTAAAAGAGAAACAACAATGATCAGGATTACATTTCCCGACGGAAATATCAGAGAATACAAAGAGGGCGTAACCTCCATGGAAATAGCTAAATCAATTAGTGAAGGCTTAGCGAGAAAAGTATTAAGTGCTGAAGTGAACGGCGAAGTTTGGGATGCATCAAGAAAAATTACTTCAGACGCAACATTAAAATTACTCACCTGGGATGATGCAAAAGGTAAATCTACTTACTGGCATAGCAGCGCCCACCTGTTAGCTGAGGCCTTGGAAGTATTACATCCCGGAGTAAAATTCGGTATCGGACCGGCTATTGATAACGGATTTTATTATGATGTTGACCTTGGCGATACCTTGCTCACTCATGACGACCTGCCCAAGATAGAAGAGAAGATGAAAGAGCTTTCGAAAAAAAATTCTGTGTATCACAGAAAAGAGGTTTCAAAAGCTGAGGCGCTAAAATATTTTACAGAAAAAAATGACCAGTACAAACTTGAACTAATAAATGACCTTGAAGACGGCAGCATTACTTTCTATACACAAGGAAATTTTGTTGACCTCTGCAGGGGTCCTCATATTCCCGATACAGGCAGCATCAAAGCAATTAAACTTTTAAACATTGCAGGTGCCTATTGGCGAGGGAATGAAAAAAATAAAATGCTCACCCGCATTTATGGCATCACCTTCCCAAAACAAAGTGAGTTAGATGCCTATTTAGAAATGCTGGAAGAAGCGAAAAAAAGAGATCATCGCAAACTTGGAAAAGAGCTTGAAATCTATACCATGGATGATGATGTAGGACAGGGACTTATCCTCTGGTTACCCAACGGAGCAATGATTATTGAGCAGCTTGAAAAACTTGCAAAACGGAGAGAAGACCTGGCAGGTTATGTAAGGGTGAAAACCCCTCACATTGCGAAAGAAAATTTATATATCACCAGCGGGCATTTGCCCTATTATGCAGATAGTATGTATCCACCTATGGAAATGGATGGTACAAAATATTACCTTAAGTCAATGAACTGCCCCCATCATCATAAAATTTATTCAGCTACACCAAAGAGTTACAGGGATCTTCCATTGCGCTATGCAGAGTATGGCATGTGTTACAGGTATGAAGAAAGTGGTGCATTATTCGGATTGATGCGGGTGAGGGGATTAAATATGAATGATGCTCATATTTATTGTACTGAAGAACAGTTTGAATCGGAGTTCAAGGCTGTAAATGATATGTATTTGAATTATTTCAAACTCTTCGGGATTGAAAAATATGTGATGCGTTTCAGCACCCATGACCCTGCAAGACTGGGCGACAAATATCTTGACATGCCTGAACTCTGGAAAAAAACCGAAGACATGGTTCGCAAAGTGATGGTTGATGCCGGGATACCTTTTGTTGAGGTACCTGATGAAGCCGCATTCTACGGACCTAAGATTGACATTCAGATTTTCAGCGTCATTGGAAGAGAATTTACTCTTGCAACTAACCAGGTAGATTTTGGGCAACCATTACGGTTTGAACTCACTTACACGGATAAAAACAACCAGTCGAAGACCCCGCTTATTATCCACCGGGCACCGCTAAGTACACATGAACGTTTCATCGGTTTCTTGTTGGAACACTATGCAGGAAACTTCCCAACCTGGCTAGCGCCTGTGCAGGTTGCTGTGTTGCCTATCAGTGATAAATACAACGAATATTGCAATTCACTTATCAATATGTTCAAAAAACACGAAATTCGCAGTTTCTTTGATCAGCGGGTAGAAAAAATAGGCAGGAAAATAAGAGATGCAGAGGTTAAAAAAATACCTTACATGCTCATTGTTGGCGAAAATGAAATGAACACAAACACAGTTTCAGTACGCAAACATGGCGAAGGGGATAAAGGCAGTTTTCCTGTTGAACAATTCATCAACATGATAGAAGAAGAAGTAAAACCGATTTTTTCATAAAAACAAAAAACAATTGCAGGACAGAAGAGTACAACTATTCCTACGGAAAAAAGAAGAAAAGTATCCTAACCGTATAAACCGCCTTATCACAGCACCCCGGGTGCGCCTTGTGGGCGAAAATGTAGAACAAGGTATTTTTTCATTTGCTGATGCCCTCCGCATGGCAGAAGAACAGATGCTTGACCTGGTGGAGATCTCACCTAATGCAGACCCACCTGTGTGCCGAATCACAGATTACCAAAAGTTCTTGTACGAAAAAAAGAAAAAAGACAAAGAACTGAAGGCCAATGCCAAGAAGCAGGAGATGAAAGAGATCCGCTTCACACCCAACACAGATGACCATGATTTTGACTTCAAAACAAAACATGCAGAAAATTTCTTGAAGGAAGGGAATAAAGTGAGAGCTTATGTGCAGTTCAGGGGAAGAAGTATTGTTTTCCAGGAAAGGGGAGAAGTACTCCTGCTCAAGTTTGCACAAAAACTCGAAGGAGTTGGGATCCCTGACGCCTTACCGAAGATGGAAGGCAAAAAAATGTTCCTCACCCTCAATCCCAAGGGGAAAAAGTAAACCCAAGGGTTTTTTTTCAGGAAGATTTGTTTATCTTTGCTGCCCTTTAAAAAAGGAAATTAAACTGTATTTGATATGCCGAAGATGAAAAGCAACAGCAGCGCAAAGAAGCGGTTCAAACTTACCGGTAGCGGTAAAGTGAAGCGTTCCAGCGCCTTCAAGCGACACATTCTTACCAAGAAAAGCAAGAAGCGCAAAACCCGCCTGAGTGGAACCACCTTAGTGCATGAGGCAGATACACCAAGAATGAAAAGATTATTGTTAGCATAAAATCGTAGAAAATGCCAAGGTCAGTAAATCATGTGGCGTCAAGAGCAAGGCGCAAGAAAGTTTTAAAGCAGGCAAAAGGATACTGGGGCCGCAGAAAAAATGTGTGGACGGTAGCGAAAAACGCCGTTGAAAAAGCGCTCGGTTATGCTTATGTAGGAAGAAAAGACAAAAAAGCCCTGTACCGCCAAACCTGGATCGCAAGGATAAATGCTGCAGTTCGCCCTCACGGGCTGACTTACAGCACTTTTATTCACAAGCTGAAAGATCATAATATAGACCTGAACAGGAAAGCTCTGGCAGATCTGGCGATGAACAGCCCTGCAGCTTTTGAGGAGATCATAAAAAAAGTGAAATAAAAACTTCTTAAATATCTGAAAACCCTGCCGGCGGCGGGGTTTTTTGTTTATTGAAACCATCTTCCTCAGTGATTTAACCTCATCTTTTGTACTTTGCTGCCCTTGCCCTATCTTTGTCACCTTAAAGAAAAAAAGTAATTAAGTACAATGGCTCAATTGACAATTGATAGAAAAAAAGAGATTTTTAAAGATTTTAGCGGTTCTGATAAAAACACAGGGTCAGTAGAAGGCCAAATTGCCTTGCTCACTGAACGCATCAATCATTTAACAGAACACTTAAAAGGCAATAAAAAAGACTTCGCCACTAAACGCAGCCTGCTCATGATGGTGGGTAAAAGGCGCCGTTTTCTCAACTACGTTATGAAGAAAGACATCACGGCTTACCGGGCATTGATTGAGAAACTGAACATCAGGCGATAATGATAAACTGATATTTTGCAGGGCTATGAAAAGTTTTTTCAAAAACTCATAGCCCTGTTTCATTTTAATAATTAATACAATATGAATTTGAATGTAGTAACAAAGACCTTTGACTTTGGTGACGGGCGAACCATCACTATTGAAACAGGCAAACTCGCCAAGCAGGCCGATGGATCGGCAGTGGTACGCATGGGAAACACCATGCTGCTGGCAACTGTAGTGTCAGCAAAAGAAGCAAAAGATGAAATTGACTTTATGCCGCTCACAGTGGATTACCGTGAAAACTATGCATCAGCAGGAAGGTTCCCGGGAGGATTTTTGAAAAGAGAAGCAAGACCTTCTGAATATGAGATCCTCATAAGCCGCTTGATTGACAGGGCACTGCGCCCTCTTTTTCCTGATAATTATCATGCAGAAACTCAGGTACTGGTAACACTTGTCTCCCTTGAAAATGAAATTTTGCCCGATGCACTTGCATGCCTTGCGGCAGCATCAGCACTGGCTGTTTCAGATATCCCGTTTAACGGGCCTGTAAGCGAAGTGAGGGTGGGAAGGATTAATGGAAAATATGTTATCAACCCTACTAGAACAGAACTTGCAAACAGCGACATTGACATGATAATTGCCGGCAACGTCAATGATATAAACATGGTGGAGGGCGAACTGAAAGAAGTGAAGGAAGAAGATATGCTGGAAGCTATCATCTATGGGCATGATGCTATCAAACGCCAATGTGCAGTGCTGAATGAGCTCACAGAAGCAGTAGGTAAAACACAAAAAAGAGAATACAATCATGAAACGCATGATGAAGTATTGAAAGAAGCTTTGCGCAATGCAGTGTATCACAAAATCCTGGAAGTTGCAAAGATGTCATCAGCAAGCAAGGTGGAGAGAAGGGAAAGGTTTATGGGAATAGAAGAAGAATTCCTCAGCATTTTCTCAGAAGAAGACAGAGAACAAAAAGAAGGATTGGTAACAAGATATTTCCACAAGCTGGAAAAAGAAGCCATGCGAGAAATGATCCTGAATGATAAACAAAGATTAGATGGAAGAAAACTTGATGAAGTAAGATCCATCTGGTCTGAGGTAGATTATCTTCCATCAGCACATGGTTCTGCAGTTTTTTCTAGGGGAGAAACACAATCACTCACAACAGTTACCCTAGGCACTAAAATGGACGCTCAACTAATTGATGGCGTAGTGCATGAAGGAGAAAATAAATTTTTACTGCATTATAATTTCCCGCCATTCTCCACCGGCGAAGCAAAACCTATGAGAGGTTTAGGCAGGAGAGAAGTAGGTCATGGGAATTTGGCCATGCGAGCATTGAAATATGTAATTCCTGCTGACAGTGAATATACCATTAGGGTAGTGAGTGACATCCTTGAGTCAAACGGTTCATCCAGTATGGCCACAGTTTGTGCGGGCTCTATGGCATTGATGGATGCAGGGGTAAAAACCAAAGCACCAGTAGCCGGAATAGCTATGGGATTGATTTCTACTACAGGCATGACGCAATATGCTATTTTATCAGATATCCTCGGCGATGAAGATCACCTGGGCGACATGGATTTTAAAGTTGCCGGTACAAGTAATGGAATTACTGCTACACAGATGGACCTGAAAGTGGATGGATTGAGTTATGAAGTTCTGAAAATAGCATTAGAACAGGCAAGACGAGGCAGGTTGCATATATTGGGAGAGATGGCAAAAACCATTACTGAACCAAGAGAAGATTACAAGCCGCATGTGCCAAGAATAGTGAAAATG
>JBJXHH010000054.1:0-7494 GCA_046160675.1 Chitinophagales bacterium | reverse complement strand
GGTGAACTGTGTTCGGCTAATCCTTCGCCTTTGTCAAAAGCAAATAATGTGATGTTACCTGTTGGCTTTTTTACAATGGTTTTGCTTACCACTGAACCGTCGGCATATTCAATACTTTCCGCAGGCACAAATATTCTTGCTGTTTCTATTAAGTTACTCATAGCACTATTCAAAATAGTTGTAATAGTTATTGATATAAGACTGAATATCCTTTACGGCTTCGACATTTTTTTTCTCTTTCAACTGCTCGATTTTTTCTCTCAACGGAAGTAAGAAGTTGTGTAATTGGTCGTGTGCTTCACCTGTCATCGTGCATTTTTGTAAAATGGTATTGAATTCTTTTTCCAAATTCTCGCTTAACTGTTGGCTATCGGTGTCGCCTTTGTTTATATACTCATTTACCATAGACAACATATTTTGAATACCTTCTGTTGTTGCACTATTGGCTTGCCATTTAGCACCATTATTTAAAACCACCTTACCGGCTTTCTCTGCTTCTTCGCCCTCATTTTCGCTCTCATGTTTTTGCTGAAGGGTATCCGTTTCGGCATTAACAGGTTGTTTATTTTTCTTATCACTCTCTCCGCATCCTGCTAACATAATTAGCAATGTAAATAGCGGTATTACTATCAGCTTTTTCATTTTTATATTATTTGTGTTAAAGGTCTGCAATAAAAACCACTGCAAATATGATATTGGTCATTACAAAAGATGAATGTTAGCACTGTCGCCAATAATTGCCGCTAACGGATTGCGGCTTGGCGTAGTGTCGGATTTTACCACAAAAGTTGATACGAAGCACAACTGTTTGAAGTCCGCACACAGTTTGCTCAAGTCTATTTACATTCATACTCCAAAGGTAGAAGTTTTCACGAATTGTTCTACTTTCATATGTGTTGGCTTGCAAGCTCTTTTTTATTTTTTCTGCGATGGCTTTGTGCGTTTTGAAAAAAAATAAATGTGCATTGCAAATGCGTTGTCATTAATTGTTGGTGTACAATGTGTGCCTGAACGGTTTTAATGAATCATGTGTTCGTACCATGACCATGTTCACGAACATAATTTTCCACTAATGAAGAAAGTGAATTATAATACGCTCTTAAATTGTTGTTTTTGGTTTCAGGGCTTGCCGTATCGGAAATTGTAACAGGCATTTCTGCAATGTATTTGGATAATTCGGGATAATTTTCCTGCATGGCCATTGTGATTTTTAGAATTTTGGAATTAAGTTCCTGTTCAGTTTCCATAAATTTTAAAATGCTTCTTTGACAATTGATTTTTTATTTACCTTCAAATTGGTTAGATGTTTTTCTATTGCATCCATCATTGGGGGTGGTCCGCACACATAATAATATTTATTATCAGCTTCAATATGTTTTTTGATAAATTCTTCTGTAATGAATCCATGTGCGTATTCAACTGTTTTTTCATCTGATAAAATGTTGATGAAATTTTTACCTAACAACTTTTTAAATTCCTGTTCAAGTATGATGTCGGCTTTTGTTTTGTTAGCAAAAATAATTTTATTGTTGCCTATTTCATTTTTAGATTGCAAATATCGGAAGATGGAAATAAACGGAGTAATACCTGCGCCACCTGCAATAAATAATCCTACTCCTTTGTAACCAATATCACCAAAAACATCATGTAAAATCAATTCATCATTTATTTTAAGATGCAGCAATTCATTGGTAACACCTTTGTGTGCAGGATATGTTTTGATAGTAAATTGGAGGTAATCATTTTCGGGAAGACAAGTAAAAGTGAATGGTCTGTTTTCATTTTCCCAACCTTCTTTATTTATCGAAACTTCAGTGGCTTGGCCCGATGTGAAAGTAAACGTTTGCGGTTTTTCGGTAACAATTTGCAACACATCATGTGTGATATTATCAATTGATATTATTTTTACTCGATGTTGTTGCATTTCGTTTTGACTTATATGTTTGAATTAAATTTGATGTAAAGAAGTTGTAAGTGTTAACAAGAAAACTGTTTCCTCTTTAGCCACTACGCTGTGTGCAATTCCTTTATGCAATGCCAACATTTGTCCTTTGCCCAAATTAAAAGATTGCTCATCAGTTTTAAATAGCATTTGCCCTTCCAACATTTGAACACTAATTAAGCCATCTGCTGTATGTTTAATCATTTCAGCATTTTTATGCAATGCAATAAGCACAATGCGCATTCCGTTTGTTTTGAAAACAGTTATTGCATTGCGGTCACTATCTTCCCAAGCTTTCTCATTTCTTATTTGTTCAAGAAAAGAAAGAAGGTTGATTGTAACTAATGGTGCATCTATCGTGCGCTCTCCTTGTGGACGTTGAATGGTAGCTTTGTTAATTATTTCTTCCATTCTATTTTGTTGCTTTCTTACTCTCTTTAAATTTTTCGGGAAATTGTTTAATAATTCCACTTGCAAGTATGGTTCCCATTTCTACCATGTGTTGACTTGCTTCATCAAATTTCTTAACTGCATTGGTATAATCATTTTTAAATAAATCTACTGCATAAGCAGTAGTTTGGTCTATGTGTGTTTTCATCATGGGTTGGGTTGCAGTTGCTGGCCAATTTTTAGGGTTTGCCGCAGTTAGAAAATCGGCAATATCCTTAGCGTTTGCATACCAATCAGCAAGGGCTTTGTCTAAAGCTATTTTATCGTTGTTTTTTGCAGCAGTAAGCACCGGTATAGCCTGATTGATGTGGGTGGTTAAAAGTGCTGCAAGTTTATCACCAGCTTCTTTTCCATAAAATGGTGCAATGGCAGCACCAATATCTTTTTGATTTATTAATAGTCTGTCTAATGAAGGTTTTAAGGCAGTTGGGTTATGGTAGAATGCATCAACGGTTGCATAAGTCCAAATCATGTGGTCTGCCCATAATTTTTGCATGGCTGTATGTAATTGTTGGGTCTTGTTATCCTTATCACACAACTCACACATTAAAGTTGGTGGCATTTTGCTTTTTGTAAAGCTCGACATAGTTAGAACTGAAAGTCCTACAATTGCCAATACGCTGAATACATTTTTCATTTTTTCATTTTATTTTATGCTGTGAATGAGTTTCCATAATGGTACAAAGGTGCATCTTGTTATGCTGATACATGTTACACAATTTATTAAATAAGTTATATGATTCGCACATTAGGTTGATATAGCAATCATGCCATACTGATGGTAATTACAATTTTGTAGCAGAAATCTTTAAACGGAGGGTGTACGTTGGGGAAAAATAAAATGTGAGGCAACGAAGGGTGGTGTTTTGTGGGGAAGGTTGCCTCTCTTTTTATTTTAGAAGGGATAGCCAAAAACGGCTTTACCCGAAAAGTTTGGAGCTGTGTCTTTTCAGGTTAGCAGAAAGTTCAATCTGAGCAAGGAAAGCAGTTGCGTATAACGAACAGGTATTGGCGTTGTTGGGGGATTTGAAAAACGTCCGCCAGGAACCGCTGCCATGTTGCTGAAGATGAAGTTTACAACGTCCTGCCCCAATAACGCCAATACCCATGTTGCCTGCTGCCCTTCGTTTTGGTGTCCCGACCTAAATGTTTTGTTCTATTGTTTCTTTTAATGTATGTATGTCAAATGGTTTTTCTATATAGCCATCGGCATTTATTTTTGTGCATATTTCTTTAATGTCTGCATTGGCTGAAAACAGGAGAACAGGTATGTGTTGGGTAGCAGCATTTTCTTTTATCAGTGAAATGGCTTTCTCGCCACCAATTTCCGGAATCCAAAGGTCCATTAAAATAAGATTGGGTTTAATACGGCCAATATCGGCAATCACTTTTTCACATCGTGATAGTGTTTCTACACGATAATTATTTTTTGACAATAACTTCCTGCACAGGAATAAAATCTCCTGGTCATCGTCGTAGATTAAAATGCATTTATCTTTATGCAATTGCGTAGTAGTGTCTTGTTTTCTTTCCATGTTTATTTTATTGAAACACTATGTAAAGGTATTGTAAAATAAAATGTACTTCCTTTTCCTACTTCGCTTTCAGCCCACAATTTGCCATGATGCCGTTGAATAATTTCATAAGAAATAAACAGCCCTATACCCAAACCCTGAAAATGTACTGCATGTTCTTCTACCCGGTGATATTTTTCAAATATTTTGTCAAGGCTTTGTTGTGCAATGCCGATACCAGTGTCTTTCACCGACACTTTTATCATATCTTTTATCTGCTCTACAGTTATAAAAACTTTGTCTTCACCGGGAGAGTATTTGATGGAATTAGTTAATAAATTGATAACCACCTGCTGCAGCCTTTCTTTATCTCCTGTTAATTCATTGTTCACTTTACCGGTTTTTATGATGGTATGCTTTGGTGAAGTAAGCTGTATATTTTCAACAGTACTTTCAATCATATCATTAAAATTGAAAGTAGTAACAGTATAATTTAATTTACCGAGTCTTATCTTGCTTACATCCAGCAATTCGCTTATCAATTCATTAAGCCTGTTAACTGACTGGCTTGCTTTTTTTGCATAAAGGTTTGCATCTTCGTTGCTTTCATCCAAAGAAATTTCCAACATCTGCAAATATGCTTTGGCAATGGTAAGCGGTGTTTTCATTTCATGGCTGGCAATGCTGATGAATTCATCTTTTTTTTCTTCTCTTATTTTGTGTTCGTGTATATCTGTAAATGCACCTACCCATTTTACAATTTTATTTTCCTTATCTAAAACGGGTTCTCCTTTTACCGTATGCCACCTATATTCCCCGCTTTTACTTTTAAGCCGCACATCAAAGGTGTAATTATTTCCTTTAGTTAAACTATGAATCCAACCAGCATTAATGTTATCATAGTCATCAGGATGCACTATTTGCCTCCATGCTTTTTCTCCACCCAGCTCAATACCAGTATATTCCTTCCACCTGAAAGATGCAAACTCTGCATTGCCCTGTGCATCGGTAACCCAAATCAATTGAGGCAATGTTTGCGTCAGGGAGCGAAATCGTTCTTCGCTTTCTTTTATTTTGTTATTCGAAAGTACGGTGGCAGTAACATCATAAGCGATAACTGTAACACCCAAAATAGTATTATCAGCTTCGAAATAAGGCTGGTAAACATAATTGAAATAAACATCTTCCAATTTACCGTTACGGGTTAATTGCGCAAGCATTTCATTGGCAGCAAAAGGAATTCCGGTGTTATAAACATTGTCAAGCAAGTCCGGGAATGCCTGCCCTTTTATTTCAGGTATCACTTCCAATAATGGTTTCCCTTCAATGTCAGCACCTTTTCCTAAAACTTCTTTCATACTTTCATTAGCTAAATGCACCACCATATCTTTACCTTTTAAAATGAGGAAAGCAAATGGCGATTGCATCAGCATCAGGTTATAGCGTTTTTCACTGTCTTTTATTTTTTCTACTGCTATTTTAGCATCTGTAATATCAATGCTGATGCCTGTAAGTGTTACTGCCTGGCCATTATCATTGTATTGATATTGCCCTACTGATTTTACCCACCGCTGTACTCCATCGTTTGCACGATGAATGCGGTAATCTACTTCATATTTTCTTTTTTCATTCATTGCTGCTTCTACCTCTGCAAAACATCTTTCTTTATCTTCAGGATGGATTACTTCATGCCAGTCTTCATAGCCGAGGTCTGTGCGGGTTTCCTTATATCCCCACATACGCTTATGCTGTGCTGACCATTCCAGTTTTTCGGAATTAATGTCAAGCAACCATACACCAACATCTGCCGAGGTAGTGGACAGATCCAGATGTGTAGCTAATTTATTTATTTTTTCTTCTGCTATTTTGCGTTCGGTAACATCCCTTTGTACAGAAACAAAATGTGTAACCAAACCTTTTTCATCGGCCACGGGTACAATTTCAAACTCTACATAAAACTCTTTGCCTTCTTTGGTATAATTAATCAGTTCAACTTTTACCGATTCCTTTTTTCTTAATGCTGCTTTAATTTTATCAAGTTGATTGCGGTCTGTTTTAGGCCCTTGTAAAATGCGGGGCGTTTCTCCTATTGTTTCTTCAGGGGTATAGCCCGTCAATTTGTAAAATGCTTCATTGGCATACACAATTCTCGGTCCTGGTAACTCAAAGGGTTCTGCTTCCGTAATTAATATTGCATCATGAGAATTAATGATTACATTTTCATAAAGCCTTAACTGGTTTACGGTGGCATCTAATTGTTCAATTAATTCTTTGCGGCCTGTAATATCTATATTAGTACCCACTACCCATTCAGCCTCTCCATTCGCCTTGGTACGAACAATTTCTATAGCCTCAATATAGCGGGGAACATGATCATTTGCTCTGTAAATTTTAAAAGAACGTTTACTGCTGCCAATATTTTTTACCGTATCCTGCAATATTCTTTCCTGTTCTGCAAGGTCTTCCGGAACTACTGCATTGCTCCATGTTTCATACTCAATAAAACCATCGGCTGTTGGCTCTACACCATAAATATGAAACATCTGGGCATCCCAACGGACTTTGTTAGTTATTAAGTTCCATTCCCAAATGCCAACACCTGAAGTTTGGGTAGCCAAACGTAAACGTTCATCTGATTCCTTTAATGCTTTTTCGATTTTTTTATTGGCAGTAATATCTCTTGATACTGAAATCAGACTGAGCACTTTGCCGGAAGCCATTTCTTTAATCGATGACAAATTTACGTCCCACCACTTGGGGGTGCCTTTGGCCGTAGGACAAAAAGCCTGAAAAGTGGCTATTTCTCCCTGCAAAGATTTAGTAATTGCTTCTTCAACCAAATGCTTGTTTTCCTTTCCCCATAATTCAGTCCATGGCTTATCTTTCACCGTATCAAAATCGTCAATTTCCATGGCGCACAAACCATTTGTATTCATAAATTGTATTCGTCCACCTGAATCAATTACCTTCACACAATCGGGGCTGCTTTCTAAAATAGTGCGGTTTAATATTTCATTTTCCTGAATTCTTCTTCTGGCTTCAACCTGGTGGGTAATATCACGGGCAATTTTTGAAGCCCCAATAATATTCCCCTTAGTATCTTTAACAGGTGAGATGGTGAGTGAAATATCTATAAGCTTTCCCTCTTTAGAAACCCGCTGCGTTTCAAAATGAGCAATAATTTCTCCTGCCTTAATTTTTTTAATTATCTCCGGTTCTTCATCAAGCCGGTCTTTTGGAATTATTTTTGTGATGGGTAGCCCAATCATTTCTGTACTCGTATAACCAAATAATTTTTCTGCCGCAGGGTTCCAGCTGGTAACAATTCCTTCAAGCGTTTTGCTGATGATGGCATCTTCGGAAGATTGTACAATGGCAGTGAGCAATCCTTCAATATCTGCAATAGTTCTTTTTGCATCCACTGTAATGGTCAATTCATTGGTATTATCCTCCGCGGATTCTTTTGCAACAGACTTAATTTTTATTTGTTTCATCTAAAAGCAGTTATAAAATGGTTAACCATTATAATTGGCAGGTTTGTATTCTGCCGGATTATTAGGGTGTGTCTTATAGGGTTGCAGGCAACGG
>JBJXHH010000053.1:0-50839 GCA_046160675.1 Chitinophagales bacterium | reverse complement strand
CGAATGGGTATAAAGGTTTTTATTGTATGAAATATGAGATCAACCTGGGGCAATATGTAGATTTCCTCAATTGCCTGATCCCTTCCGGTCTCGACGCAAATTTTTATACAGACCCGGCAATAGATTTCGGCCATGATTGCAGCAGGATAAAAAGATATTCAATTTATTTTGATGATAGCCTTGGGCAATATGTAACGAATAACCCGGCACTGCCTCATGAATATGTAGGATGGGGCGACTGCATGGCATACGCTGACTGGGCAGCGCTCAGGCCGATGTCGGAACTTGAATTTGAAAAAGTGTGCAGAGGCCCGGCAGATTCTTTTGAACCCATCGGCTTAAACTATGACTATGCTTATGGTGTACATGAGCCTGTTAATGAGGAATATGAACTTGCTCTCCTGTCAGGAAATTCCACAGGTGAATTTGATTCGGTTACTAATTATGATCCGCAGACGGCAAACTTAGTATACAGGGGATCATGGTTTAAATATGATTTTTGTGAAGACGAAGAAGGAACAGAATTGATCGGGTTTATGAGAAACGGCGTATTTGCTAACATGGCAACAATGAGAGGAGATAGCTTGACGAGAATAAACACTGGAGGAACTTACTACGGGGTGATGGAAATGAGCGGAAACCTGAATGAGCGTTGTGTTGGGATAAGTGAGAGATGGAGAAGTAGCAGCATTGATGCTGACACTCTTACTGAAGATTATGACTGGCCTCTGAATAACACCCCATCCTGCGGCTCTACAGGCATTTCATTTGAGGTGCTTAATATGAAAGGAATAAAATACTATTATAAAGACTGCCCCTCTGTTTTTACAGGAGTAAACGGTGACGGGGAACTTGGCGCTGATGGAAAAGCTGATGTTACAGGTTGGCCCAAAGAAGGAAAGGGTGGCGCCCCCGGAAGTATAATAAGGGGCGGGCGATGGAATCAAATTAAAGAAAGATGTTATACTGCTGACCGGCTTTCACTTACAGGAGCTACTGCCCGTACGCATGAATCTACCATCCGGTTCGTAAGAACTTTCTAACACATTATTATATCACTCATAAACACAAATCACATGAAACAAACAACAAGTATCCGCTGTATAGTTCTCATTGTAACTTTCGCAGCAAGTATGAACAGTTTTTCGCAAGCTCAGCAGAATAATTACCTGAAGGGAGGAAAACACGGAGGTTATACCTCGGCAGAATTTGGCGAATCAGATCTCAGGATGGGGCTTAATGAAAATGAAACCCAGGTATCTGACATCCGCATTTATCCCAGCCCTGTTGCTGATCTTCTGCAAATCGAAATCCCCGGCGAAAGTGCAGATATTCTATTACAGGTAATAACAGCTTCCGGGAGTATTCTCAATAGCCAATCTGTTACAAAAGATGAAACCCTGGGCGTAAAAATAGATGTAAGTCAAATACCTCCAGGTATGTATTTATTAAAGGTTTTTTATGCAGGGAAAACAGACTCACATACTTTTGTTAAGCAATAGCTGTAAGCTGTTTAAGCAAAAACCGTTACACGACAAGCAGTTCCTGCTAAAGTGTAACGGCTTTTTTTACTTTCCCTGATTTATAAATTTGATATTTACTTGTGGCGGTATGCCGAGTTCAATATCTATTTCAGAAAATTTAAAGCTCCCCGGGGTAAGTTTGCTTTGAAACTCATCAGCTGTTACGAGTGTGTTTACTATTACTTTGAGTAAAGTTTTGTTTTTGTTTTCTACAAGAATCTTTTCGATTTCTTCCTTGCTTATCTCAGCGAATTTTTCAAAATGAAAAATAATTTTTGGTGGAACCGTTACCCCGATGGTGAGTTCTTTTGTTCTGTAGCCGGTTTTTTCAATCACAGGTGCAAGAGCAAGAAAATCATTTGCCATTGTAGAAAGTTTTTCTTTTGTAATGTTCTTTACATCATAAAATTTGCTAAAAGTATCTTTTAGTAAGGCTCCGGCATCCCCAATGCTTTCGCTTAATGCAGAAGTTGTATCTGATATAATGTTCTTGAAACCCATGCAGTGTTTATATTTTACAAATCTAACTGAAAATTCATTTTTATGTTTTAATGAATCCAAGTGAGTTAACATACCCCATGTAACGGGCTGTAATAATTAAAGTGTAGATGGCGGAATAAATAAGTAAACTGATGAAAAGATATTCTTTCTATTAGCGAGAAGAACAATAAGTCCAAAAAACTTCCAATGGAAAATTCTGTTCTGCCATCCGGTTTAAAAAGTGTAATGGTTTTGAGTTAATTGTTTAAAATGCATTGATAGAATTCTATTCCGTTATGTAGTTTTGAAAAAAAATTATGAACGTTTGGAAGAAACCTGCAACTCATGAGTATGCAACATATTATGAAAAATATATAGAAAGGGTTCCCGAGGGGAACCTCATTCAAATACTGAAAAATCAAATTAAGGAAACTGTTTCTTTTCTGAAGAGTATTCCTGAAGAGAAACTAAACCACAGTTATGCAGCGGGAAAATGGACAATCAAACAAATTCTTCAGCATATGATCGATGCAGAAAGGATCTTCAGCTACAGGTTATTGCGTATTGCAAGAAATGATAAAACACCCCTACCGGGTTTTGATGAAGAGGAATATGCAAGGGAGGCGTTTGTTGACGAAAGGAAATTTGAAATTATGATCGCTGAATTTGAAATTGTTAGAAGCTCAACTTTGTTGCTTCTTGAAACGTTGAATGAAAATGAGATGAATAGGATTGGCACTGCAAGCAATCAGCCTGCTTCTGCAAGATCCATAAGCTATATTATTGCAGGACATGAATTACATCATATATCTATAATGAAAGAAAGATATCTATAAATGTATATTCCGAAGTATAATATGATAAAAGATAAGGAAACGATTTTTCGATTCATGCAAGAAAATGGTTTTGCAATTCTCGTAAGTGAATACAATGGTAGTATGATTGCATCGCACCTGCCTGTTGAGATTGAAGAAGATGAAAATGGAGAAAAGATCATAAGAACGCATATGGCAAAGGCGAACCTGCAATGGCAACATTTTACTACAGGCAAAGAAGTCATGGTAATTTTTAACGGGCCGCATACATATATATCTTCAAGCTGGTATGATCATGTGAATGTTCCTACCTGGAATTATGTTGCAGTGCATATGTATGGGAAAGTGAAAATTTTGAACGATGAACAAGCCACAGGCATCCTGCAAAGGTTGGTAACAAGATATGAGAAGCAGTCAGAAAACCCTTTCAATATGGAAAAATTGAATGAGAAATTTATGCATAGTCATTTAAAGGCCCTGGTTGCTATTGAAATAACTATTGACAGGATAGATGCCAAAGAAAAACTTTCTCAAAACAGAAATGAACATAATTATAATCTCATATTGGATCATCTTTCAAAGCGGGATGACGGACAGTCCGCCGCAGTAAAAGAGGAGATGGAAAGGGTTAAAAGATCACTTTTTAAAAAATAATTTTCTTTTTTTTGCCCATTCAGGCCATATTTGCAACATGTCAGCAAATACAGATGCATACGAGAAGTTGTTACAGAACAACAAGAATTGGGTGGAAGTAAAACTTTCATCAGATCCGCAGTATTTTATAAACCTTGCAAGCGGGCAAAATCCTCCATTTCTTTATATAGGGTGCAGTGATAGCAGGCTGCCAATAGATGTTTTCACAGGCTCACAACCGGGGCAGATCTTCATACATCGAAATGTTGCAAACCAGGTTTTTTTAAATGACATGAACCTGCTCACTGTTCTGGAGTTTGCTATTA
Source organism: Chitinophagales bacterium (assembly GCA_046160675.1). GTDB lineage: Bacteria > Bacteroidota > Bacteroidia > Chitinophagales > BACL12 > JACMJP01. The sequence goes on along the minus strand of JBJXHH010000053.1, from coordinate 47,062 downwards.
AAACCTTAAAAGTGCAGCATGTAATTGTGTGTGGGCACTACGGTTGTGGCGGAATTGAAGCTGCCTACAAAGGAACCACATTGAGCCTTGTAGAAAACTGGACCATGAACGTTCGGGATATTGCAATGGAAAATAAAAAAGAACTTGATTCGATTGAAAATATCCAAGAAAGGCTGAACCGCCTCAGCGAAATGAATGTTATCAGGCAACTGCGTCAATTATGCAAGACTTCTATTTTACATGACGCTTTCAAGAGTAATAACTACCCTAAATTGCATGGCTGGGTGCTTGATATTTCACAAGGGAAAATCATAGAACTTGAAATACCCGTGAAGGAATGGATCGAGTACGGACTGCTACCTGCTGATTACAAAAAATAGCATAAACGTTTGAACAATTTATTTAGCAAAGGGTTTACTTTCTAAATAAAATGTAGATGTCAGACGATGTTTTGTTGTGGTTAGGTTTTAATGCCTTTGTGATTCTCATGCTTGCCCTTGATCTTGGGGTATTTCATAAAAAAAGCCATGTTGTGAAAATGAAAGAAGCCTTGACCTGGAGCGGTGTTTGGATAGGTCTTGCTTTGCTTTTTAACGTCTTTATTTTCATGGGAATTGTTGGGAATTACCCTCAGGAACTACATTTTTCAAAAGGAATGGAGTTTCTTACGGGTTACCTGATAGAAAAGTCTTTAAGTATTGATAATATTTTCGTTTTCCTGCTCATATTTACATTTTTCAGCGTTCCGCAGCAATATCAGCACAAAGTTTTATTTTGGGGAATTATAGGAGCATTGGTAATGCGAGCTATCTTCATTTTCGCTGGTATAGCATTGATTGAAAAGTTTCATTGGATTATTTATGTTTTTGGTGTATTTCTGATTTATACTGGCATCAGTATGATAAAAAACAAAGACAAAAAAGTTGACCCTGAAAAGAATTTTTTGATAAAACTTTTCCGTAGATGGTTTCCGGTTGTCGACAGGTATGAAGGCGATAAGTTTTTCATAAAGTTGAACGGAAAAACTTACGCTACCCTATTGTTCATTGTCCTTCTTTTTGTTGAAATTACCGACCTTATTTTTGCCGTTGACAGTATCCCGGCAATTCTTGCCATCACTTCGGACACATTTATTGTATATACTTCAAATGTGTTTGCAATTCTTGGGCTGCGGTCACTTTATTTTGCACTTGCAGGAGTAATGTACAGATTTAAGTACCTCGTTTACGGCCTCGCAATTGTGTTGATGTTTGTTGGACTGAAAATGTGCTTTACAGATATTTTTAAAGTGCCTACAGAATATTCATTACTGTTTATTTTATTCGCAATTGGAGGTTCTATTCTTTACAGTATTGCGAAAACAAAATCAGAAAATTATCCCGTAACTGGTAATGGGAAAAGCATCTAGTCAGGAATTATCATCAGTATTTTCAAGTCTTTGTTTTTCACTATCGTATGCCCTGATGATTTGTTTGACAAGGCGATGACGTACAACATCATTTTCATTCAGAAATACTGTCCCGATTCCCTGAACATCTTTTAGTATCCTGAGAGAAGTGAATAATCCTGAAGTTTGATTCCTTGGAAGGTCAATCTGGGTAAGATCTCCGGTTATGATACATTTTGCGCTGGGGCCAATCCTTGTGAGAAACATTTTCAATTGTGCATCTGTTGCATTCTGCGCTTCATCAAGAATAATGAATGCATTGTCAAGCGTTCTCCCTCGCATAAAAGCAAGCGGGGCAATTTCTATCACCCGGTTTTGCATATAGAGGTTTAATTTCTCAATTGGGATCATATCATCTAATGCATCATACAATGGGCGCAGATAGGGATCAATTTTCTCTTTAAGGTCGCCGGGAAGAAAACCGAGATTTTCACCAGCTTCAACGGCAGGCCTTGTGAGTATGATTCGTTTTACAACCTTGTCTTTTAGTGCCCGAACAGCAAGTGCTACTGCAGTGTAAGTCTTTCCGGTTCCGGCTGGGCCGATGGCAAATAAGATATCATTTTCATTAGCCAATCCCAACATCTTTTTCTGATTCGGGGTTCTGGCTTTCACTATCAATCCGTTTGGGCCATGTAATATTACATCGTCACCACCCTGGGTTATATCAGTTAATTCATCGGGTTGTACCCCAAACAAAATACTCTGCAGGTTTGCATCAGAAATATTCCCAAAATGTTCAAGATGGTGTAAAACATTTTCTATACGTTGCTGAAACTCCTCAATATCTTTTTCATTTCCCCGCACTTTCAATTCGTTACCCCTTGCAGAGATATTCAAGTAAGGGAAAGTTTTCTTAATGATGCCAAGTTTTGCGTTGTGTATACCGTAGAAGTCAATCGGGCGAACACCGTCTAAAGGAATGGTTACTTCAATCAATTTTTCTCCTATTTTTGCTTCAATTAATTTTGTAAAATTACGCATAATCGGTTAATCCTGTTGCATGGCGATAGTTACTCTTACCTCTGATCTTGGGACAAAAGATCACTATGTTGCCATGCTGAAAGGAAAACTGCTAAGTAAATCTGCTGCAATACATGTTGTAGATATTTCGCATGAGATACGGTCTTTTAACATTCAACAGGCTGCATTTATTTTGCGTAATGCATTTTCTTTTTTTCCTAAAAATACTATTCACCTGGCAAGCGTTCAATCTGATCAGAAACCATCGTTAAGGTGTGTACTAATAAAATATAAAGATTATTTTTTTGCTGGAGTTGATAATGGTTTATTTTCCTTAGTATTTGACGAAGAGCCTGAGGAAATTATAGAAATAGGCCTTGCTGATAAAAGTATTTTTGTTGTGAGAGATATTTTGTGCGACGCAGTAGGCGAACTTGCAAATGGGAAAATAATCACTTCCCTTGGTAAAAAAATACCTAACCTGGAGAGCAGAACTTTTTTGAAGGCCCCGGAATCAAATGAATTTATTAATGGTGCAGTAGTGTACATTGATAAATTCGGGAATGCAATTATTAATATCACAAAAGAGAAATTTGAACGCAAACGAAATGGCCGGGCATATAGCATTCATTGGAAACGGGCAAATGAATTCACTGAAATTTATGCGCATTATAGTGATGTGCCGGGAGGAGAGAAACTTTGTTTGTTTAATTCTAACGGATTTTTGGAGATCGCAATTAACCAGGGAAATGCTGCAGAACTGCTGGGTTTACGGTTAGATGACACGATACAAATTGAGTTTGCATGATTGTACGAATTGTAAAAATGTCTTTTAAAAATGAAAAAACCTCTGAGTTCATGAGCATCTTTGCATCTGCAAAAAATAAAATCTCGTCTTTTAGGGGTTGCAGGGGAGTTGAGTTATTAGAAGATACTCTTCATTCAAACACTTTTTTTACTATAAGCTTGTGGGACGATCTGGGCGCTTTAGAGGATTACAGAAACTCTGAACTTTTTAAAGCAACCTGGATAGAAACAAAAATATTATTTGCAGAGAAGGCAGAAGCATGGAGTCTCGAAAGAAAAATGTAAATATGCAGCAGATCAGTTTAGAAGAGTATAAAATTTACATTACATCCGAAATCGGTGAGCAGACGGATTTCACGGCAGTGTTGAAGAATTATTCTTCCCTATTTGTGCTTACTGATGAGAACACAAAGAAGCATTGCTATCCCAAGATAAGAAGTCTGTTGCCCCCGCATCAATTAATTGAAATTGCCGCAGGTGAAAAAGAAAAAAACATTGAAACATGCAAAAAACTCTGGAGCCAATTAGTAGAATTAAATGCTGACAGGAAAAGTTTACTCCTCAATCTCGGAGGTGGTGTAATTGGTGACATGGGAGGTTTTGTTGCCAGCACCTTTAAACGAGGTTTTGATTTTATGCAAATTCCTACAACCCTGCTTTCGCAGGTAGATGCCTCTGTAGGAGGTAAACTTGGAATTGATCTTCATGAAATGAAAAACCTTATTGGGGTATTCAAAAATCCGAAAGCAATTTTTATTGCAACTGATTTCTTAAAAACATTGCCGCAAAGTCAAGTACAAAGCGGGTTTGCAGAAGTGATAAAACATGGACTCATAGCAGATAGAGTTTACTGGAATAAAGTCAAAGGAATACTGTTAAACCAATTTTTTGACTGGCAGGAAGTGGTTGCAAAATCTGTGGAGATAAAGAAAGCTGTAGTTGAAGTTGATATGCATGAAACAGGATTAAGAAAGATTTTGAACTTCGGACATACTATCGGCCATGCCGTAGAAACACTTTCATTGCAGAGTGACACACGGCCTTTACTGCATGGAGAAGCTATAGCAGTGGGTATGATCTGTGAAGCCTTTATTTCTAACCAGTTAAACGGATTACCCCACCGGGAATTAGATGAAATCGTTTCTGTACTACGAAAGTATTTTTCGAAGTATGACACAACGAAAATACCATTTGAAAAACTCATCAGTATTATTCAGCAGGACAAAAAAAATGTAGCGGGAAGGTTTTCTTTTTCATTGTTGAATACTATTGGCAGCTGTGAGTTTGATAAACATGTTGAATCTGATGTTATCAGACAATCCCTTATCTATTATCAAAACCTTGCATGAATATTTTTCTAAAAGCCCCTCAGCAAAAAATCTCATGTGCCATAACCTTAGAAGGTTCTAAAAGCATAAGTAACCGGTTGCTTATTTTAAGGGCGATGAGTGAAAAATATTTTGCAATAACAAACTTGTCGCCTGGAGATGACACAGAAGCAATGCTTCGCATTTTGGGTTCTCATGAAATGTTGCAGGATGTTGGCGCTGCTGGAACAACAATGAGATTTCTTACTTCCTATTTTGCAAGCAAAGAAGGCGAAAGAATTCTTACTGGAAGCGAAAGGATGAAAAAACGCCCAATCGGAATATTGGTTGAAGCATTGCAAAATCTCGGCGCTGATATTTCTTATCTTGATAAAGAGGGATACCCACCCTTAAAAATAAAAGGCAAAAAACTTGCTGGCGGAAAGATCCAGATCAAAAGCGATGTGAGTTCCCAATTCCTATCTTCATTACTTATGGTTGCGCCAAAACTTGAGAAGGGTTTAGAAATGCATCTTATCGGGAAGATTGCATCATTACCCTACTTACTCATGACTTTAAAATTAATGCAAGCACTTGGAGCAAAATATGAGATGCACGGAAACGTCATAAAAGTTTTACCAGGGAACTATTCAGCAAATGATATGCAGGTGGAGAGTGACTGGAGCGCTGCTTCGTATTATTTTTCTATTTGTGCGTTACAAAAAAATGCAGAAATCAAGATAAAGGGTTTGTTTGAAAAGAGTTTGCAAGGCGATAGTGTTTTACCTGAGATCTATAAGCAACTTGGTGTAGAAAGTAATTTTGATGGGAGTGTTTTGACCTTAAAGCAAAAAAACACCTTTACTAATTTTTTTGAATTTGATTTTTCTGACTGCCCTGACCTTGCACAAACTGTTGTCATAACCTGTGCCGGACTTGGAATCCCGGGAAAATTTCATGGACTGGAAAGCTTGAAAATAAAAGAAACAGACAGAACTCAAGCACTTGCTTTGGAATTGAAAAAGTTCAAGGTTGATTTTACAGCCGATGTGGACAATTCAACATGGAGCCTGAATGGGAAAACAGTTTCAGACTCAGGAAAAAAAATAAAAACTTATGAGGATCATCGTATGGCAATGGCATTTACACCTTTAAGTTTAGTACATGAGAATATAGTGATTGAAGATGCGGAGGTTGTAAAAAAATCTTACCCTTCATTTTGGGATGATCTTTCCAGGCTTGGGTTCTCCTGCGTTTCCGTTGGTTGAGAACGGATGAGGGGTTTCAATAGGTCTTCTTTGCTTTGCGGGGCAATATCTATTTCCCAGTTTAAATTTTGCAAATTAAAATCAGAAGGGTTTGCCAACTGCATCGGAGTAAACTTTGCTACGGGTTGCAAATTAAAACTCACCCTCGAAAATTTATTTCCTCGTACTTTTATCAATATCTCACTGCACTGCACATAATTTATCCCAACATACGCCTTTGTGTCGTCCTGACCGAAATACAAACTTTCACCATTTCCGATTGCATGCACTTTATACAGACTATCATCTTTAAAATACCCGAAAATAGTTCTGCCTTTTAGCTGATTATAAATCAAACTATCAAGATAGTTTACAATAAAACCATTACTAAACATTTCTATTCTTTCCAGTTCTTTATTTTTTAACCTCATAAAAACTGTGTCGGAAGAAAACTGCGTACTGTCGCTCCACAGAACCGGGAAACCAAACATGCGGATGGTAGAATCAAGATCGGAGTAGAACAATGAATCACAGATACCTTGCAAATCGTCTTTATAAATTTTCACATTGTGATAAACGATCATGGTTTTCTTTTCAGATTCATCCTGCATTGCACGAATAGTATCGCCCGCAATAAATAAAGTATCCTTATCAATGATGTAAGCTGCAATAGCGCCATTTGTAGAAACTATTGTACTGTCAATTTCATTGTAAACCCCAAAATTGCTGAACTGTAGGACCTGTTGCGCAGTATCCCTGAAAACAACATTTCTGTAAGCTTTGCCAATGCCAGTTTCCCGGTTATAATAAATGCTGTCTGCGGTTAAAAACTGGGGTGGATTATCAAACTTCACATTTTTATTAAATACTGCTAATCCGGTTTTTGATTCATAGTATCCATCTTCACAATACACTTTGCTTTTCTCATTGTAAATAATTGTAGGCCCGAGAAAGTAAGCGACGTCTGTGTAGGTATTATATAATAATGTGTCTGCCTCTAATTTGTATTTAGGATGTTCAAGCCTCACGGAATCTTTGAAATATGCTTCATCGCTGTTTGAATAATAATACCCCAATTCACTTGTAAGTACAGACTCACCATTGTCAACTTTTCCTCCATTTTGATAGGTCCCAACTTTTGAGGAGAGGTTATAGGTTAACAAATCTGTTGTGAGTGTGGAGGTATTATCGGTCATCTTCACATTTTCATACAGCACTGCAATTTTAGTATTGCCATCATAAGTTGCAGAGTCGCTGTAGGTATGTATTGAGTCATTTTGATTAATATGTACACTGCCGAAGGCTTTTACAATGTTAACGGATTGATTTAAGTATGCACTATCGCAATAAAGTTTGACACTGTCTTGTGAAACAATAACATTGCCTCGCAAAATCTTTATTTCAAGGCCTTTTTCTTGCCGACCTTCCAATTCATCTGCATATTCAATAGTGATTTGCTGAATTTTAGACTGGGTAAAAATATTTGTCGTAAAAAAAGTGCAAAGAAAAAAAAGTGAACCCCAGTATTTTACCAAGCAGGGCATTATTCGTCGTCCTTTTTGTTTTTCCCACCGAAGAGTGAAACTTTAATTTCAGGGTTTGCGCTGAATTGTGTGAGCACAGAGTCTAAGGTTGCAATCGTTTGAGTGAGTTCCAGGTACAGGTTCTTATCATTCACTATCATACCCAGTGAACCTTGGCCGCTATTTATTTTTTCTGAAAGTGTGGTAATATTTTCAACAGCTTTATCGAGTTGAACTGAAAGTTCTTCCCATTGAATAGAGTTGAGAGTGTCACTCAAGGATTTCAGGTTTTCAAGAATTGCTTTTACATTTCCTTCGCTTTCGCTGACATAATCTGTAGTGGAAGAAACGTTAGAAATGATTTCCTTTATACGGGGCTCCTCTCTTGCGAGTAGGTCATTAAACCGGGCAGCAGATTTATTAAAACTTTCTAAAGTATTTTTTATACCAGTAATACTTTTCGCAAAATCTTCCTTTAAATTCTCGGTGAAAATACTGCCTAACACATTAATGGTGGTATCAATAGATGTAATCATGGTATTTATCTTTCCGGATAAAACCTTAATCTCGCTTTGAACATCCGCTTCAACTCCTCCGGCAAGAATTGTTTCTTTGTTTGCTATCTCCTGGCTTTTCCCCAATTCCAATTTCACATATTTTTCTCCAAGAAAATCTCCTCCAATAATTGCTCTTGAGTCAACAGGGATATCTATATCTTCAGTAATACTCAAAAGGATTTTTACACCCATGTTATTGTCCCGCAAAATAATATCCTGTACTTTTCCGACCTCGTACCCTACTATCAATACTTTATCGCCTTTTTGCAAACCGAAGGCATCGTCATAATGTATAGTATAGTAGGATCCTTTATTTAAAAAATCAGCGCCTTTCAGCCATCCGTAACCGAGGATAAGTACTGTGAGGGCAATGGCTATCAGCAGGCCTGTTCTTATCTCTTTTGTGATCTTCATTCCGGGCGAAGTTAGTGGTTTTTAGGATGCCGTTGAAATTACTGTGGTTGCAAGGTACGGGCTTCCTCAAGGCTTATTTTTTTGCCGTCTTTATAGGCAATTACAAAAGCATCCCTATAGCCAATATTTCTGATATTCTTTTGTTTTAAAGTTGCAGTATTTAGCGTTGAATAAGGGCCGGTTTTGTATTTATACCACTTGCCTTCTTTTGTGTAAGTGATTTTTTCATTCTTCAGGGAAGAAAATTTTTTATCGGTTGTTTTCAATTCACTCTCACTTGCATAATACTGAACAAAGTATTCAACACCGTTTACGGATGCACCTTCTTCAAAATTTTCTTCAGAAGTATCTACCTTATCCATCTCTGATTCAAGAGTTGCAAGGTCTTTTTCATCTATTTTCCCGCCGGTGTTTTCCATATCATTTTTGTAAGATTGAAAGGCACGGAAAATGCATTCTGCTGTAACTTTCTGTCCTTCAGTTGAGGCTAAAATCTTTTCCTCTTTTGTGTTTGTGAGAAAACCTGTTTCAATCAAAACACTTGGCATACTTGTTTTCCAGAGAACTAAAAAACCAGCCTGCTTAACACCTCTTGAATGTCTTTTTGCAGATTTAAATTGTTCTTCGCATTTTGCTGCAAATAAAATACTTTGATTCATGTAAGCATGTTGAAACAAAGAAAACATGATATGTGATGCCGGGTCACCGGGGTCAAAGCCGTCATAATGTTGTTTATAATCGTCCTCCAGTAAGATGACATCATTCTCTCTTTTTGCTACTCCCAGGTTTGCATCTGTTTTATGTAAACCCATCACATACGTTTCTGTGCCAAATGGGGAAGAACTTGGGTTTGCGTTGCAATGAATACAAATAAAAAGATCTGCATTTGCTTTGTTTGCAATATTAGCTCTTTCATGCAGTTCAATAAATACATCAGTTTTTCTTGTGTATACAACCTTCACTTCTGGATAGTTTTTTTCTATTAATGCCCCAAGTTTCAAAGAAATGGAAAGCGCAACATTTTTTTCTTTTGAGGTGGCGCCGCTGCAGCCATGGTCATGCCCCCCATGACCTGCATCTATTACTACGGTCTTCAAAGCATAGCCTGATTTTGTAGCAGGCTGACCTTCATAAAAAGTTTTGAACGAAGTTGTGATGAAAAACACAACAAGAATTGCCAGTATCTTTGTGCTGATGTGCATAGTTTTTGTAATTGAGCAATAATTTTTTGAGCCGTCGTTAAATACGTATTAAAATTATTCCAAATTAGTTGCGGATATACATTTACATATTTTATCTGTTGTTCTTTTCTGCTTTATTGCAACCTTGGCAGGTATGTAACGCAGAATTTGTTCATTTTATTGAGCAGCAAACACAATTTCCTGTGGATTCGCCGGAGCTTGTCGACCCTGATACGCTTGCAGTTGACAGTTTGTATACTGACACCGTTTTTACAGGAAATAAATCCTGGTATGTGATTTCTGAAGATTCATTAGATGCCATTATTAATTATTCCGGCGTAGATTCTATTGTGTATGATATTGATTCAGGCATCACTTATATTTATCTAAACGGAGTAATTGATTATCAGACTTTCCATCTTGAAGCGGATTACATTGAGTTTAACTGGGAGGAAAAATTACTCATTGCGAAAAGAGTAATAGATACTTCGGATACCGCCATGGAGAAACCATATTTCGAGGATGGGGGAGATGGGTTTGCAGGTGACACACTTCTTTATGATTTTGATTCAAAGAAGGGGAAAATTTATAATTTTTCCAGGCAGGAGGGCGAAGGATTTGTAACTGCAGAGGTTGCGAAAAAAGGCAGTGATGAGTCTTATTTTGGCAGCGGATTAAAATACACAACCTGTAACCTTGATCACCCGCATTTTTACATCGGTGCGGAGAAAGCTAAAATTGTTCCGCAAAAAATTGCAGTTACAGGGCCTGCAGAATTAGTAATTGCGGATGTACCTACGCCATTGTTTTTGCCTTTCGGGATTTTTCCAATCAAACAAGGGCAAACATCCGGAATCATGATTCCCACATACGGGTATAATTTCTCAAGAGGTTATTTTTTAATGAACGGGGGTTATTATTTTGCATTGGGAGATCATCTTGATCTTGCGTTGACAGGCGATATTTACACCAACAGTTCATGGCGGCTGAATGCTTACAGTCGATATGCCGCAAAATATAAATACAACGGAAACATCAGCCTGAATTATGCGGTTAACAAGAACGGACTTGAGTTTACGCCGGGTTATAATCCGACAAAAGATTTTTTCATTCGATGGAGTCACAGCCAGGATAGTAAAGCAAAGCCGGGTACATCTTTTAGCGCCAGTGTGAATGCCGGAACTTCAGATTATCTTATAAACAATTCATACAACTCATCTTATTTGAACAATTCTCTCAGTTCATCCATTACATATGGGAAAGTTTTTACGGGCACACCCTTTTCCCTTACTTCTTCTTTACGGCATGATCAGAATACTTCAACCGGAATCGTCAATCTTACTCTACCAGATGTTGCGCTAAACATGAACCGGATTTACCCGTTCAAGAATGTTATTGAAAATAATAATAATCCGCTTGCACAGTTCGGTATCAACTATGATTTAAGTGCAAGAAATTCTATTTCGTCTCCCGACTCAACTTTATTCGAAAGAGAATCCCTGGAGAAATTCAAGAATGGAATAGCGCAGGGTTTTTCTGCTTCTATGCCGGTGAAGTTTTTTAAGTATTTCACATTTACACCTTCTTTTAATTATGATGAGAATTGGTTTTTTCAAACCATCCGCAAAACATATGACCTTGACACTTTAATCACTTCAGGTATTGATCCTATCACAGGAGAAATAGTTTTTGACACAAGTTTTACTACTATTGATATTGATACTGTAAGAGGATTTGAGGCTGCCAGATTTTATAGTATGAATGCGGGTATCTCAACAAAACTTTATGCAACAGCCCAGTTTAACGGTAGGATCAAAGCTATCCGCCAAACATTCACCCCATCCATCAATTTTACTTACCGCCCTGATTTTGGAGATGTAACAAAATATCCCTATTACAAGGAGTATTATCCCGGCAATCAGCAAGACCTTGTAAAGTATTCTGTTTTTGAAGGAGGAGTTTATGCAGCACCACCCAACGGGCAAGTTGGAAGCATTGGCCTGAACCTGAGCAGTAACCTGGAAATGAAAATTGCTTCGCAGAAAGATACTATAACAGGTGAAAAGAAAGTGAAGTTGATTGAAAACATGTCTATCGGAAGTTCTTATAATTTCGCTGCTGACTCCCTGAATTTAAGCGATATGAGTTTTAGTGCTTACACTACATTGTTTGAAAAAGTGAGAATAAATGTTTCGGGGAGTTTCGATCCTTACGTTTTAGATTCACTGGGGAGAAATATTAACCAGTTTGAATGGGATGTAAATAAGAGGCTTGGAAGATTAAATAGCGCAAATATGAGCCTGAGTACATCGTTGCGTAGTAAAAGAAACGAAAACTCAGAAATGCGAACCAACTACGGAACACCTGAAGAACAGCAAATGGTATGGGATAATCCGGATTATTACATTGACTTTGAAGTTCCCTGGTCTTTCAACACGGGATACAACCTACGCATAACTAACACCCTTTCTGCAAATGGAACCGATTCATTGTATACTACCCAGACGCTTACTTTCGGCGGCGATATCAACCTTACCCCCAATTGGAAAATTCAGGCGAACAGTGGTTTTGATTTTGAGCTGAAAGAATTCTCATATACTTCTGTTAACATATACCGGAACCTGCATTGCTGGGAGATGAGTTTTTCCTGGATACCTTTTGGTATTCGCCAGAGTTATGTGTTTAACATCAATGTAAAATCCCAGGTGTTACAAGACCTGAAATTAACCCGCAAAAAAGATTGGACAGAGTATTGAGTATTGGCAATGAAATGACCAGAATATGTAACTCAAAAATCTAATAACCTGCCCGTCAAAATACTATCATCATTGAATTCCCACCTCCCGAATCCAGAAATCAAGCACCTTTTCTTCTTTCCGCAAAATCCCCTATCTTTGCCATCCCTCATAAAAAAGGGGTGTCACCTCCCGCATTAAGCAGGACGCACAGATAAACAATATCAGTTAACCTTTAAAAATTAGTTTTTTTGACAAACGAAAATTTAGATTCAGTGGAGGTTGTAAACGACAACACTGAAAACAGTACGGTTGAAACTCCAATAGCAACCGAAACAGAAACAGTAAATCCTACATCGCATGATGACTTCAACTGGGATACTGACAAACGCAATAAAGTAACTTACACGAAAGACAAAGCCGAAGAGCTGGAACGCATCTATGAAGGCACTTTCAAAACCCTGAATGATAGTGAGATAGTAATTGCTACGGTAGTAGGTATTACTGAAACTGATGTAGTGTTGAATGTTGGTTACAAATCAGATGGGTTGGTTTCTAAAGCCGAGTTCCGGGATCTAGAGAATTTGCGCACAGGAATGGAAGTAGAAGTTTTTGTGGTAAGTAAAGAAGACACAAAAGGGCACCTTGTTCTCAGCCGTAAGAGCGCTAAGATGATGAAGGCATGGGAGCAGATTATGGATGCTTATAAAAATGAAACCATTGTTACTGGTAATATCATCAGCAAGACAAAAGGCGGACTTATTGTTGAGGTGTTCGGGTTGGAAACATTCCTTCCGGGATCTCAAATTGATGTGAAGCCTATCACAGACTATGATGGGTTTGTTGGTAAAAAGATGGAGTTTAAAGTTGTGAAGATCAATGAAGTAATAAAGAACGCAGTTGTTTCTCATAAAGCATTGATAGAAAGCGATATTGAAAGCCAGCGCCAGGAAATTATCGGTAAGCTGGAAAAAGGCCAGGTTTTGGAAGGAACTATCAAGAATATTACTGACTTTGGTGCATTCATTGACCTTGGCGGTGTTGACGGTTTATTGTACATCACAGATATTTCATGGGGCCGCATCAGCCATCCGAATGAAGTGCTGCAAATGAATCAGAAACTGAATGTAGTTGTGTTGGATTATGATGATAATAAGAAACGCATTTCACTGGGATTGAAACAACTTACACCGCATCCTTGGGAAGTTCTTACTGAAGACCTCAGCGTAGGCAATGTAGTAAAAGGAAAAGTTGTGAATATTGAAGACTACGGCGCCTTCCTTGAAATTAGCCCCGGGGTAGAGGGTTTGATACATGTGAGTGAAATATCATGGAGTAACCAGCCTATCAACAGTAAAGATTATTTCAAACTGAATGATACTTACGAAGCAAAAGTGGTAACGCTTGATAAAGACGAACGTAAAATGAGTTTATCGCTCAAGCAGCTTACACCTGATCCTTGGAGTAATGTAGAAGATAAATTCCCAAAAGGCAGCAAGCTGAAAGGCCTTGTGAAAAATATCACAGCTTTCGGTGTGTTTGTAGAACTTGACCAGAACGTAGGAGGCATGGTACATATCTCAGATCTTTCCTGGCTTAAGCGTTATAATCACCCGGGCGATTTCACCAAAGTAGGGGAAACTCTTGATGTGGTAGTGCTTGATATCGATAAAGAGAACCGGAAGATCTCTCTGGGCCATAAACAGATAGAAGAAGATCCTTGGGATACTTTTGAAACCGTCTTCCCAGTAGGTTCTGTACATGAATCCACCATCATCAAGAAAGAAGATAAGGGGGCAATCGTTTCCTTACCTTATGGAGTGGAAGGATATGTACCAAATAAACATCTTGAAAAAGCTGATGGCACAACGGCACAGGTGGATGAAACATTGTCTTTCAAAGTAATTGAATTCGACAGGCAGGATAAGCGCATTATCGTTTCTCATAGCCGCTTTATTCAGGACAAGAATTATGAGGACAGAAAAGAAAAGAAAGATGCTTTCCGTAAAGATGATAAGAAGAACAAAAGTCAACTGAGCAAAGTGCAGAAGAATATTGAAAAAACTACACTCGGCGAATTGGATGTTCTCTCTCAACTGAAAGAAAAGATGGAAGCAGATACCAAAGCTCCTGTTGCAAAAGAGAAAAAAGCAAAAGCAGAACCAAAGGTTGAAACGAAAGCGGAAACTGAAATTCCTGCGGAAACAAAAGCGGAAGATGCTGCTGATGCAACGACAGAAGAAGGAAAAACAGACGAATAGAATAAATATTTAAAAATAAGAGAAGCCATCCTGATCAGGGATGGCTTTTTTCATGTAAATAGTATCGTGCAAAACGTTTCTAAGTGTTTAGTTTCAAAAGTTATTTGCAAGTTGATAATAGTAAATATTCAAGAATAAATTATTAAAGGAAAACTAGAAGTAATGAAGAAAGTTTAATGTCTTCCTTATCAAATTTTGAAATCAGATAAGGTCGATTTTATCCGTCACAAGACTTTGTTTTCTGTTAATGCTTGCCCTTTTTCATAGTAGACCTTTGCACACACATACACACACACCTAATGCGAAAAAATTTATACTTCATAAATTTTCTTGTAACTATTTTGTTTATAAGTAAAATTTATTCCCAAACTCCAGTAAAGATTACATCTACTACCACACACTATGTTGTAACATCAGATAACAGTAGTTATATAGCTGATGGCTGCGTTGCAGCCTCAGGATCTTATGAAATGAAATTTGGTACAAGTTCAGGTTTATGGTCTAATCATATACAGATTCTTGATGCCGCAAACACTTCTACAGGTGAATGTTTTCAACAAATTCCCTCCACCGCTGGGCAAATCATAAAACTAAGAAGGGTTGATAATGCATTTATAACAGGTGAATCTTCCTGTATTTGGGTGGAAGGAACAACCCCTTTGACTACAGGCGGAACAAGTTCTACCCGGTTACCTTATGAAGATGTTATGGAAACCGTATTTTCATCAGGCTGGTTTAATGCCGGTACTGATAACTTATTTGACAATACGGCTGCGGGAACTAACAATAATAATATTGAACGGTTTGATGTCATTTTAACTGCTGGTTTTACAATATCAAATGCTGTCACTGAAGGTATAATCTTATTTGAAAGAGGAGCCGATGGTGCCCATGATAAAGTGAAGATAGTAGGCATATCATCCCTTGATGTAACAAATGACCCAAACGGATTTAAAACTGCACCTTTAACAATAAATACTGCTGATTGGGGAAACATAACGGGAGGAAGTGTAACATACACGGTTCTAAGAAAAGATGTTGGGGATGCAAAACTTCGACCTAGCAACAAAAGTAATTCTCAGAACAGGGGTGGAGTGTTTGTTTCATTTTCTACATTAGGCTTCATTACAGGAGAAACGATTTATGGATATTCACTCATGGCAACCGATGTTACTGCAAGCACTGCAGCCCAGGTACTCGATTATACAAATGCAAGTATCTTTCCCACAAACACCGTAGATGCTACAGGTGGAGGGATTGATCTGATAGGAGTAACGTATTTTTATGAATTGGTTGATATTTGCGGTCCCCTTTTACCACTTGAATTGTTTTCTTTTACAGCTGAACCCAACGGCGCAGGGAATGTTCTAAATTGGGCAACACTTTCGGAAAACAATATTGACCAATTTGAAATTGAATATTCACCCGATGGACAGAACTTTAAAAAAATAGGAAGCTTGAATGCAAAGGGTACAAACTCAGAAGAATCTTTTTATACTTATCGGCACTTCCCGGTTTCAACAGTGCTTTCATACTACAGAATCAAGCAGGTTGACACTGACGGAGAAATTTGGTTTAGCGAAGTGATTTCTGTAAGCAACGAAATGGTTCAGGAAACTATTTTTACTGTGTTTCCCAACCCGGCCACCGAAAATGACCATATATATATTACAGGGGCGGATCCTTCAACTTATAAATTAAAAATCTATTCAATTTTCGGTTCTCAAATGCTCAATGGGGAATATTACAATGGTGAAGAATCAACGCAACTTCAAGTTAAAGGGCTCGGAAAAGGGCAATACATCTTCGAAATGATAAATCTTGAAACCGGCGTAATAAATAGCCAGAAAGTTTTTGTGCACGGAAGGGGAGAGTAAGAAAGAACATCATAGTTCATTTTAAGGATTTGTTACCTCTTTGATTTATCTTATCCAGTAAATTATTTTATTGAAGTATTAGAGTAACAACCTCATAATATTTCTTTCTGTTTACTATTCTTATTTTATTGAGTACTCCCATTAAATAAGCTTCTTGGCTTTCAGGCAACTTTATCAACAGTAAAAACATTTTACTCTCCTTCAATTAATGAAAGTAAGGCGGAAAGTCTTTTCATGAAATGGTACTTAGAGAATTGTAATTCTGTGCTATACAATCATCTTACAAGAATTCTTCTATTGAAAACTTATTCAAAGAGCAATGAAAGCAATATGGATTTATTTATTAGTCGGCAATATGCCCCTGTAAATGAGTTCCTTATATTTTTTTGAGGTGGCTTTAAAAAAATAAGGGCTTTGTATATTTGGGAGTTAGTGGCAGGAATAAAACCCGCATCAGGGCAGAATGGATTCAGAAAGTAAAATAAGTATAAATTAAAGGTGATGATAGACTTTGAAGAAGAATATAAACTTGAAAATAACACAGTGAGATTAACACCTCTAATAATGGATGACTTCGACAACTTAGTTCATTTTGCAACAAGCGAACCTGAATTATGGACACACTCTTTGATTAAGGCTGATTCACCTCAAAAAATGAAAATTTATATTGAAAAAGCACTTGACGGAAGAAGAAACAAGAATTCATATGCCTTCCTTGTATTTGATAAACGAACAAATCAATATGCAGGCAGTACAAGGTTTTATGACATACAAGTTGAAAATGCGACACTTCAACTCGGCTATACATGGTATGGAAAGGAATTTCAAGGAACAGGAATTAACAAAAATTGCAAATATTTGCTTTTACAATTTGCCTTTGAGGTCCTGGAAATGGAAAGGGTGGAATTTAGGGCAGATATTGAAAATCAAAGAAGCATCAATGCGATGAAAAGTATTGGATGTGTTGTTGAAGGAGTTTTAAGAAGTAACACATATAAACCGAATGGTGAAAGAAGAGATAGTATTGTTTTGAGCATTTTAAAAGATGAATGGAACAACACTGTAAAACAAAAACTTAAAGAGGATACCAGCCACTAATAGAAATTTTTAACAAATGCGGGGGCCTATACTTCTATGATAGTGATTTGCTAAATCAAAGTTTTATGTTTAATGAAGTTTTATGCTGAAAAACCTCGCCCTAGAAAAGTGGCAAATCGTTAGCTGTAATTATCAAACAACATGAAACAACTTTTCTTTTTATTTGCGGTTGGAGTAAATCTTGTTCTATTGAATTGTTATGGCCAAATGCCTGACTCATTGGGAAAACAAAATCCGCTGCATGATGATGCCTATTTGCATCCTGTTGACTGTGTAACGCCTTATACTCTCAAAAAGGGAGAATGGATTTATGCACAATCAATACAAACCTTACCTTTCCCAAGTTGGGCGTTTTTTGGCATCACAAACAAACTCACTACACAGATTGATTTGTTACCCTGGCTTTATGGAGCATTTACAGAATTAAAAAAGCCAATTCCAAGTTTAAACCTGCGATATCGTTTTAATGAGCAAAAGGGGCTCATTCCAACAATAGGAGTAGAAGCAATGTTTGTGCATTTTTGGGACACACTAAAGCGTTTTGAAACGCCGACATTGACTGTGTGGGAAAATGGCACTTACTTTCATTTTAAACCAAGCATTGGGTATAAAATTAAAGACGAAATTTTTGTAAATCTTTCATTCGGGATTGATTACATAAATGAATTGATTTTGCAAAACAATGATTCAATTGACTTTCAAACCAAGACATTTATTAAAAGCTGGAACCCGAATTATGCTATTGGAATTGATTACCGGCCTTCGAATTGGATTAGTTATCACCTCGCTTATAACTATGGCTCAACACTTAGTTTTCTAGAGAACGTACCAAGAAAAATTCAAATAACTTACGGATTCAGGGTAGCGCCGTTCTATAAAAACAGGTACGGCATTATTAGAAACTTAAGAATTGAATTTGTAGCCATTAACGGTTACTTTAACGACATTGACGCAAAACAGACATTCCCAATACCCATTTACCCTTATATTTATTGGCAATGGAAAAAGGACAAGTCTGAAAAATAACTTCTGTTGTGAGCACATTTGTAACTTGTGTATTATGGAGTTGCGCAGATATTTTTACTGATACAAAAAATTTATTACTATAATGGTATATTTTCCGGCAGGCTATCCCTTCGGCCTGTTGGAGATACAGATCAAAAAGTTTCACCATAACACCCTCTCGACTTTACATTTTCCTTATCATCTCAGCAACTTCTTTCACACCTTCGCTTGCGGGTTTCTGAATAAAGATGAGGTTTTTTGTTTTCTGTATTTCAGGAATTTCGGGGTTGATGATATATTTGGTGGAAAATGGCGGTGCATAATATAAAAGTGACGCAGCGGGATACACCACCATACTGGTTCCGATAACAAGAACTATATCCGCTTCATTCATTTCCTGAACAGCAATCTCCATCATGGGCACCATCTCCCCGAACCATACAATATGCGGACGTAACTGGTGTCCATCGCTTGCTTTATCGCCTAACTGAATATCTTCAAAACAATCATATAGGGTAACATCATCAAATTCGCTGCGGCTTTTAAATATCTCTCCATGGAGGTGGATGATTTGTTTGCTTCCAGCTCGTTCATGCAAGTCGTCAATGTTTTGAGTGATGATAATTAGATTATGATCTTTTTGTAATTCTGCAAGTGCATAATGTGCAGCATTAGGTTGTGCAGTTTTTATTTTTCTGCGGCGTTCGTTACAAAATTGTAAAACCAATTCTTTGTTTTTCATCCATCCTTCAGGACTGGCTACAACTTCAATTCTGTATCCCTCCCACAAGCCACCTGCTCCCCTGAAAGTGGGGATGCCGCTTTCAGCACTCACTCCGGCACCTGTTAATGCGACGATTTTCATGAGGATTTGTTTTCAAGGATAACTTTAAATGCAGCCTGAATATTTTCAATAATATCTGATGCAGGCAGGTTTTGTCCACCGGATTTTTTCATTACCAGGTCGCCCGAGAAGCCATGTAAGTAAGTACCGAGAATAGCTGCATGTTCAGGAGCATATTTTTGAGCAAGTAACCCGGTTATCATACCTGTCAACACATCGCCACTCCCGGCGGTCGCCATGCCGGGGTTGCCTGTAGAATTGAAAAATACATTTGCATCGGGTGTTGTAATGCAGGTGTAAGCTCTTTTGAGAATGATAAAGCAAGAATATTTCATGCTCATTGCTTTTTGCAGGGCAAGTTGGTTAAAAGAGTTTTCAGATGCACCGAATAATCTTTCAAATTCTTTCGGGTGAGGAGTGAGGATAGAGTTTTTTGGAAGTTGATCTAATAAATTTTTGTTTTTAGCGATACAGTTCAATGCATCAGCATCAAAAACTATAGGCATAGAAAAATTTTGTATAACTGTTTTTATTATTTCTGTTGTTTTGTCATTCACTCCGAGCCCCGGCCCAATAGCCACAGCATCTATTTTTTTTTCTTGTAGAGATTGAGATAACTCAGGAAGTTCCACATGCATGAGTTCAGGGTAAAACCATTGGCGTTTTTCGCTACAGATAGTTACCAGCCCACTCCCAGTTACAAGGCAGGCTTTGCCGGAAAGGGCTGAAGCGCCTTCCATGCCTGCGTTTCCGGCGATAAGCAGGCTATGCCCGAAGGTCCCTTTATGATCAAATTTTTTTCTTGGCTTGTAAAGGTTTTTTATATCATAGGGTAATATGTAGTTGGCTATTTCACCTGTTGTAGAGATTTTCTTTTTTGATAACCCGATGGAAATCGTTTCCCAATCCCCTGTGAATTGATAATTCTCAGGAAAGAAAAATCCCAACTTTGGAAATTCAAAACTTAGGGTATGATTTGCATGAATACATGCTGAAGTGGTTGGTTCATCACAAAAAAAACCTGAAGGAACATCAATGGAAATTCTTTTCGCCGGTGATGCATTTATTTTTTCTATAACGTCTTTATAGATACCTTCCGGAGTTCTGTTCAACCCACTGCCAAAGATGGCGTCAATGATAATATCTTTCTTTTGCGTTTGAGGAAAATTATGTACATCAAAAAAAAACACAGGGACTTTAATTTCCCACACCCGGTGAAAGTTTAAAGTAAAATCATCACTAGCTTTTTTAACATCACCAACAATGCAAATCCTTACTTTATAATTTAACTTATACAAATGCCTCGCTACACATAAACCGTCACCGCCATTATTTCCTGTGCCACAGAATATAATGATCTCATCAATCGAAGAAAACATTTTTAAAAACCAATCTGTAAATTGTTGCGCTGCTCTTTCCATCAGTGCATACGAAGTGATGTTTTCTTCAGCAATTGTTGCTGCATCTAATTCTCTTATCTGTGCAGAAGAAAAAACTTTCATAACACCCGTTTTATGAGCCTGAGTGTATGCGTATACTTTTTTAATTCTTTATTGAAAATGCCGTGATGATCAACAGGGTCAATTCTCACACAACCGCTTGCATGAATGATTTCACCTTCATTTATGGATATCCCAACATGTGTGATCTTTCCCTCCTCATTATCAAAAAACAGCAGGTCGCCATCTTTTGCTTCGTAAATAAAATTCAGCAATTTGCCTTTTTCCGCCTGCTGGTAAGCATCCCTCGGCAGAATAATCCCCGCAGCTTTAAAAACTGTTTGTGTAAATCCTGAGCAATCTACGCCGAAGGCAGTTTTTCCACCCCAGAGGTATGGGGCATTCAGGAATTTAAGAGCAAGCTTTTTAATAAGTTCTGCTTTTTTGTTTTCGCCGTTCATTTTTATCGCCTGGCCGGAATACACAAAATTTTCTTTCAGTAATTTGCAATTCATACCATCAAAATCGTACAAAGTACTGCCTAGCAATACAGGAAAGTTTTTACTGCCTGACGAAATAGTCTGCACTAATTCTGCAGCAACTGTTTTTTCTGATTTCCGATAGCTATTATACTGCTGTTCGCTGATAAATGTGTTTTGCGTTGCATGTATCCAACCAGCATACCCGTCGTATTCAGCGATTATGCGAAGCCATTTTTCATTTCCCTCCTCCACTAAATAAATCTCCCCAAAAAGCAACTGAGTTACTTGTTCTGCCTCATGTGCAGGCTGCAACCTTACTGGCACTACGCTAAGAGTTGTTATCCCGTATTGCATTTCTATAAACAGGTGTGAAGGTAAATCTTGTGAATGGTGATTTTGTGTATATTATCAACTACATTTTATTCAAAACGGCCTAATTCTGATTTTTTCTGTAATTTCGTCACACTTACATTTAAGCGGATTTCCCTGGAGCGTATACACAAAAACACCGTAATTAATAGATTGAACGCTAAGTACATGGTATCGGCTCGAATTTTACCGGTAAAAAGGGGCTTAACTGTCGCCTGTTTTTGCCTGCTCAGTATTTTTTCATTTTCAGCTAAAGCACAGCTAAACGCTAATTTTACTGCAGACTCAACTTCCGGCTGCGGACTCCTATCCCTGGCGCTTACAAATTTATCAACCGGAGCTACTTCTTATTTGTGGGAAGTTTTTGATTCGGGAGGGTCATTGGTTTCCTCATCTACTCTCATAAACCCCACTTTTTTTCTTATCACCCCCGGAGCCTATGATGTTTCACTTACAGCGTATGATGCGGGAGGAGGTTCTGATAACCTGACAATTAACAGTTTCGCATTTGTATATACAAACCCGGTGGCTGATTTTGCAGCCAGTGATTTAACAGGATGTCCGGGAACTGAATTTACTTTTTTTGATACTTCCACTCCGGGGAGTTATGGGTCTATTGATGATTATTACTGGGTGATAACCGGAGCGCCTACTCTACCGTCAACCCCAACTATTGACTACATATTTTCAACGCCCGGTACTTTTACTGTGTACTTATTTGTTACTGATGGAGCAGGATGTTCAGATTATTATTCCGAAACGGTAACTATTTATGACAGTGTACATGCAGAATTTACAAGTGATGTTGCGATCTCCTGTTCTGTTCCAATTACAGTAAACTTCACAAACCTATCTACGGGAACTGGTTCTATAACCTATCTATGGGATTTTGGAGACGGGGGAACATCAACGGTGCTCAATCCTTCACATACTTATACCTCGTTCGGAACATATGATGTGTCTTTGATCGTAACTAATTCTGATGGTTGTTCTGATACAGTTTTGATACCTGATTATGTGAGTGTGAACCCTACAGCAGATGTAGATTTCACAGTTTCTCCAGATTCAATTTGTGCCGGTGAATCAGTAACGTTTGATAACCTGGCAGGTTCTTCTTCAGGAACCTGGAGTTGGGATTTTGGTGATGGAGGTACTTCCACTTTGTTTGAACCTACATATACCTATACAACACCAGGTACTTACACAGTAACGCTTGATGGAGATTTTGGGGGAGGATGTACCGGTTCCATTACATATACAAACATTATTAACGTACTTGCAGCACCAGGGGTAACCTTTACTTCTACAACACCTTACACGGTTTGCGAACTGCCGTTTTCAGTAACCTTTACCCCAACAATTACCGGCGGACCTGTAACCTACCTATGGAGTTTTGAGGACATAAGCGGAACAGTTACTTCCTCAGCGCCTAACCCAACTTATACCTGGAATACTTTGGGTTCTTATGATGTTTCACTAACAGTTACAAATGCTTTTGGATGTAGTGCTACATATTCTGTTTCAGATTATGTTGTTATTGATGATCTTGAAGTTACACCAGTGGCATCGCCTGAGTCAGGTTGTGTTCCACTTGGAGTTACTTTTAGCGCAACGGCAGGTGAGGCACTTGTTACTTATGATTGGGATCTTGGTGATGGAACTACTTCAACATTAGCAACACCTTCTAACATATATCCAACAGTAGGATGTTATACAGTAACTATTATCGCAACCTCAGTGAGTGGTTGTATTGATACAACAACAATAGTCGATCTTTTTTGTGTAGGAGATACTGGAACCGCACAACTTATAGTGCCTGACACGGTGTGTCCCGGGGCGGTTTTTGAAGTATTATATCTTCCACTTGATTCTATTACCGCAGATGTTGACGGTGGGTTGTTTGAAGTAATAACAACAGATGTAGATTCCATCACAGTTATTGCATTGCCCTCTGGTGATCATACTGTAGATTTTATCACCTGGAGCTATGGATGCCCCGATACATTTTCTACTACTATTCATGTGCTGGATGTTGTTGATAGCCTAATGGCTGTAGATTATACATGTGCTGATCCATATACCGTTCAGATTCATATTGACACAGCCCTTGCAAACATGAGTTGCGGGTGGGTCTGGGATTTCGGTGACGGAACAACTGATAGTGTGAGTACTGACCCGATTCATACCTACGATTCAGCAGGAGTTTATCATGTAGTCATTACCTATGAATGCCTTACCACAGCTGAATGCCAGGGAACAGGAGTATTTGTTTATATACAAGTTCCGTTTTCAGATTTTGTAGTTGATCCACCCTTCGGGTGCGACACACCTTTTGTAGCTGTTTTTGAAAACCTGTCAACAGATTTTATAACTGATAACCTGACGTATGAATGGGATTTTGGTGATGGCAGCCCTATTGAAACAACAGAAGACCCTTCACATACATATACAAGTTTCAGTGAATACTATGTTACTCTTACTGTAACTGATAGCAGGGGGTGTGTAGATTCTTTCACTGATACAGTTGGGGTTAGCCAGGTAACCGCCGAGTTCACAGTACCAGATGATGGCGGTTGTGTACCTTTCACCATCAGTTTAACAGATTCATCATCATCACAATTTGGGGAAATCACAACATGGATCATAAACTGGGATGATGGGATCATTGATACATTTTATAATTATGCTGATGTAGTTTCCCTGGAGCATACGTTTTACGAAAACAGCAACTTTTTTGTAACACTTACTGTAATTGATGAGTTTGGTTGTATAGATGATTTTATTGATACAATTAAAGCGGGCGACCCTATAGCTGAATTTTCTGTTGATGACACTATTCCCTGCGTAGGCCAGTTAGTTTATTTCACGGAAGAATCTATCGGTTTCGGTTTGGATTATTTCTGGGATTTTGGTGATGGAACTACTTCAGATGAAGAAGCACCTTCACATACATACACTTCTCTTGGATCTTATGATGTAATATTAGTTGTAACTGATGTAAACGGGTGTATTGATACTCTTATTAAACCCGCTTACATACTTGCTGATACGGTTGCTGTAGATTTTGATATCAATGTTCTGGTGGCAAGTTGTAACTACTCACTTATTCAGTTTAACTCAGTGGTTACAGATAGTATTTGTGAATTTCTTTGGGAGTTTGGCGATGGCGGTATTTCCGTTGATCCCAACCCAGTGTATCCTTACCTCATAGCGGGGGAATATTCAGTAACATTAACCGTAACAGATTGCAACGGGTGTAGTTCTACAATATCTAAAGTTGGATATGTAATTGTACCGGGGCCTTATGGAACCATCACATTTAGTGATGATACTCTTTGTGTTGGCCAGGAATTCGAAATTTATATAAATATAGCGTCTACCGATACGATGACAGTATTTCTTGATAATGGAGACATAGTAAGTCTTGATATTACTTATTCAGATAGTCTTGCTACAATTACTATTCCTTACACTTATTATTCTGCGGGAGTTTTTGTACCTGATGTATTATTGCTAGATACAAGTTCTTGCCTGAATGTAATTTACGGAGATAGTATATGGGTTGGGAATAATCCTACTGCAAATTATACAGTGCCTGATCCAACATCATGTATCGGCTCACCAGTTACTTTTTCTGACAGTTCAATTTGCGCTGATCCTATTGTGTACTGGGCTTGGAACCTGGGTGATAGTTTTCTATTTCTGGATTCTTCGGCAACTTTTGATCATTACTATGCAGATACAGGATTTTATACCACTTCAGTGTTTGTGTTTACAGAATTCGGTTGTTCAGATACTATGTTTCTTGATGTGAATGTTTTGCCCTACCCAGTAGTTACCATTACACAGGACACTGCACTTTGTCCGGGGCAAAGTGTACAGCTATCTGCAACAGGAGGAATTAGTTATACATGGAATCCATCAGCAGGCTTATCAGATACAAATTCTGCAAACCCAATAGCTACTCCGGATTCCACCACTTTATACATGGTTGAAGTAAGTAATGGATATTGTTCAACTTTTGAAAGTGTTTTAGTGACCATTGTTGATCAACTTATTCTGAATGCTGGTCCTGATACGAATTTATGTATTGGTGATGAGATTCAACTCTATGCAGAATTTATAACTGACGTAAGCATAAATAATGTTACATACTATTGGTCACCTCCTGATTTTCTCAGTGACCCCAATATACCCAACCCTGTTTCTTCTGCATTTGATGATATTGTGTACACTATTTATGCAAGTTGCGGAAGCTTAAATGATACTGCGGATGCTGTTATAAAAATTTCTGTCCCTCCGGATGTTGAAATTCCAGAGGATACGATCATAATCATTCAAGGGCAATCTGTTGAACTTACCAGTGTGGTAATTGGTGGCGATCCGCCACTAACATACGAATGGCAACCGGAATCTGAAGTAAGTTGTCCGGGTTGCGAATCAGTTATAGTTACACCTGAAAGTAACACAATTTACAGTTGTGAAATAACCGATGTGCTTGGCTGTTCAGATATTGATTTTGTGCTGGTAAGAGTTTTAACCTGTGATGAAACTTTGTTTTACATTCCAAACCTGATGACACCAAATGGTGATGGTCGAAATGATGTGTTCAGGTTTAGTTTTGAAGGCGGTGTGATTGGTGTAAGAGATATCAATATTTATGATCGTTGGGGGGAACTCATGTTTCATACAGAAAATATTGATGATCATTGGAATGGAACTTACAATGGGGTTTTGTGTAACCCCGGAGTATATGTTTACACCTTTGTTGGGATATGTTTAGATGGAACAGAAGCAGTAGTGAAAGGAAACATAACCTTAGTAAAATAGGTGAAAAAAAACCAAAACATTACTGTCACAGAAACAACGATGCTTAAATTTTATTCAAATAAATACTTTGCCACAGATGTCACTTTAAATGCACAATAATTACCCCTTTTTTAATTGAAAACACCTGAGAATATTGCGTTGCAGGCGATATCTCTTTTTACCCGGAACATTTTTATTGTTACAAAACCATTGATTAGTTTATAGTTATCATATTAGCCATGTCTACTTTCGATTATTGAAATAGAGCAATGAAACTTCATCCGTTTACACTACTTGTTATAATAGTGCTGCAGATTTCAAAACCTGCAAGCGCACAGGATTGGCATTTTTCACAATTTCATTCTTCACCTGTTGTTACCAACCCCGCATTTACCGGACTTTTTAACGGTGACCTGCGAATTATTGGTAACTATAGAGATCAATGGTCTTTTGCGGCTCCGTACAGAACCTTTGCGGTTTCTGCTGATGGTGCAGTAGCGATTTTAAAGAACGGAGATTTTGCAAGTGCCGGAGTTCAATTTCTTGCTGATCAGGCGGGTGATCTTGATTTCACAACCTTGCAGTCAGCAGTTAATTTTTCTTACAGCAAAGCTTTGAGCGGTTATGGAAATCATTTCCTAACACTCGGTTTCCAGGGAGGGGTAAACAGGCGTTCAATTAATTACAACAACGTAGTTACGTTCGATCCTGAGCCCTACGCAACATCAGTGGCAGATAACTTCACTTATCTTGACCTAGCTGTGGGCGGTGCATGGTATTTTATTCCGAGTGATGAAATATATGCTTTCATGGGTGGAACACTATTCCACTTTAACGAACCCAACCAAAGTTTTTTAGATGATGAAAGTGATGTGCTTGAACAGCGGTATTCCTTCCAGGCGGGATTTCAGTTTCCTATAACAGAGAATATTAACCTTTTACCAAGCGGCATCTACAATGAACAAGGCCCTCATAAAGAATTTATTGCAGGTACTTACCTGAAGTACAAAATAAATCATGTTACTGTAACTAAAGAAACAGCCTTATATGGTGGTATTTGGTACAGGAATAAAGATGCTGTCATTGCCAGCCTCCGTTTTGATCATAATAATTATTTTATGGGATTGAGTTATGACATAAACACCAGCACACTCACTAATGCCAGTAATGGAAGAGGCGGAATGGAACTTAACTTCATTTATATCCTTGATAAAAAATTCAGCGCATCTAAACGCATGAAAAACAGGAGTTATCAGTGTCCCAAGTTTTGAATTTTCTTAAGTTATTCCAGATTATAAATAACGTAAATATCATTTTGGGCAATTACCTGAAAGCTCAACTTGCAAGATGCATATGTAATTAAATGATCAGCGTTTGTTTCGCTTTTAAGTTCTGCAACATCAGCATCAGTTAAGGTTTTAAAATATGCATCACTTGCCCTGCAAGCTTCAAAACCATTCTTCCCTGCCTCAATTTGTATGTTGTAAACTTTTTCAAATCGTTCCCCCCATTCTTTCAGGAAAGATTTTTTATGAGTTAGGGCTTTAAACTCAACATACGTACCCCGTTGCCCATAGAACTTTAACTCACTGAAACTACAGGGTTGTAAAAACAGTGCATCTTTCGGCGTTTTTAGTTTCGCCTGACGACTGATGTCAATGGCGGCAGTTGTTTTTGTATAAAAAGGGAATTCATAATCAGTACTGTTTTTAATAACTGAAATGCCGGGGAACACAAAAATCGCCCAAAGTACACAGCCTACAAGGGTTGCGGATAAAAGAAGATTTCTAAGGCCTTTGAAAAACAAGTATTTTTTTAGTAGAAGCAAAATCGCCACTATAGAAAAAAACTCAAGCCATATAGTAGCTTTAAACCATTGTAGTGATGCAAAAAGAACTGAATGAAATTGCTCAACTGCAATGTAATAAATTACGCACCCGATTATTGTAAGAAGCGAAAAGCAGAATAAAAATTTGTTACTTCTGAAAAAAACTACCGGTGCTAATAAATACAGGGGCGCATGAATAAGCCAATCAATATTTGAAAAAGTATCAGGGATATAATGATGAGCATTGCGGAAAGAAAAAAACAGGTTGAAGAAATCAGTATTTGTAATTGCGGTGTCATTAAGCCTGATCTTTAACAAGGAGATGTAAATGCCGGCAGAACATAAGAACATGAGTACTGGTAGAATAAGTTTTCGTGGTTTTGTGTCATATTTTTTGTTAAAGAATAACAAATAGATTTCAGTAGCTGTTACAAGAAGGAAAATATGTAATCCGATAATTGGATGCAGGAGAGCCGAGAGGCTGATAAAAAGATAAGCTGCAATTAATTTCCTTTGTAACCAATAATAAATTCCCCAAGCTGCAAAAGCTTCACCAGGAGTGAAGCCGGCATTGTACAGCTCAACACTTCCGAGGCTGTGATACATGAGGGGGAAACACAAGATCAGCAAAACAATCCAAGTCAGTTTTTCATCTTGCAAGATAAAATTCGAAATTCGCCATAATGCTGAAAGCAATAAAAGAGAAAAAATACTGTGAAGGATAAAGACCCACCAACCTTGCTCATCAAAAAAGAGTTTTAGTAGTAACAATTGAAAAGTTCTTTCAGTGATATTGTCTGTTTGTGTTGATTGTACATAAAAATCATTTTGATACAAACTGCTATCTTTTTCTGCCAGTAACATAGGAATGATCTGAACATGATCGCCCGAGCCGTATTCGTAACCCCAACATGCAAGCAGTGCCACATACAATAGTAGCAGGTATAAAATATTTTTTAGTGATAAAATACTACTTGTCATGTTAACGAATTGAGGTAAAGTGAAACAATAAACACAACAATCAAAATACAACTGTACAACAACATCGGCTTTAATGGAATATATTCCTGCATGCGAACATTTATTTTTTGCACCGACCACACAAGAATAATTCTTTCCACTATAAAAGCGAGCAACGTTCCAAAAGCTACTCCAACAGGGCCTATCAGGCGAAGTAATAACAAGCTGAAAACAATATTAAGTATAAATTCAACAGAGGTTGCATACAAGATAATCTTGTTTTTGCCAAGCGCATTCAAAATAGTTTGCGGAAAAAGCAACCTTGGGATAATAAGCAGTAAATACATATTAAAATACAAATAGCTTTCTGAAAAAGAATTGCTAAATACAAGCGGGTATAAAAACTTACTTGTGGCAACAAGTAAGATTGACACCGGAAACAGGATATGCATAAGCTTCAGAGATCGTTGTTTGAGTTCAAGTACACCCGTTTGAAAATTTGAACTGATGTTTTTCACTAATGCAACACTCAATGCATTTGCGAGGAGCAGTGTAACAGGAAATTCTTTTGCCCCGTATTGGTATATGGCAAATGTTGTTTTATCAAAATATGCATTAATGATAATCCCATCTACATAAATTGAAATCCCGCCAAGAAAAAAACTAAGAATAAGAGGTGCTGCAACTGATAACTCTTTCCAGATTAGCTTTATGTTTAAAGGAGTTGGCCTCGATTCTATGAAGACTAACATAAACACTATGAATTTCAGGGTTACAAAGGCAAGTAGGCCCAGTATCACAAACTCAAGGTTCTGATAAAAAAATGCTGGAACAGCTATAAATCCTGATTGAATAAGCAAGTGAAAAATCCCAAGAAATAATATGAGCTGAGTTTTTTCTTTTGCAAGCAGCAGGTATTCAGTTAAAAAAACGATATTATTAAAAAAAAAGAAAACAAGAAATAATTGGAAATAACTTTCATCCAGAGAGAAAAAATTTTGCAGTGCTGTTCTGAAAACCGCTGCCATGATAACGATAAGTACTGTGAGAATAAAAATAAAATAGGCAGTGTTTGAAAGAATTTCCCTTTTGTTTTCTGAGGTTGAGTAGCTGCGTAAAAAATTTGTAAGTATGCCATTAATCCAGAAAAAAGATAAACTCCCGCTTAACAGGAGAACAGTTTCATACACACCAATATCATGCTGGCTGATGCCTGACTTCGCAAGAACAATACTCCCGATGAGCAAGGCTGCATATCTCGCAACCTGGAAAAACTGGAAAGCAGAGGTTGTATTTATCGGATTGAGTGGCAAAGAGTTCAGCGAATTTTTCTGAGTTGCAAACGTAATGAATTTCCGATGACAATTACATCTGAAAATGCCATGCTGAAAGCGGCTATCATAGGATTAAGAAAACCTACAGCTGCTATCGGGATAGCAAAAACATTATAAAAAAAAGCCCAAAACAAATTTTGTTTCACCGTTGCAAATGTCATACTTCCCAGCATATGTGCCTTTTGCAGACTTTGCAAATTGCCATTAAGCAAAACAACCTGCGCTGCATTCATCGCTACCTGCGTTGCATTACTCATTGAAACCCCTGTATGTGCCATTGCAAGTGAGGGGGCATCATTTATGCCATCACCTACCATTGTTACATTTTTTGTAGTAGCTAATTGCTTGAGAATTTCTGATTTTTCTTCTGGGGATTTGCCACTAAAATATTTTTGTATACCTGTTTGTTGTGCAATCAGCCTGCATTTCTTTTCAGTATCGCCACTTAGCAAAATAGTTTCTATATTTTTTGATTGAAAATACCGGATGGTTTCTTTTGCATGCGGTTTTAGTTCATCTGCAATGTTGAAAGCTGCGAGCAAATCATCATTTTTTAAAAAATAAACATCAAAACCTGCAGGGATATTCTTCTGTGATGATATTTTCGCCGAACCAATACAGAAAGTATTACCCGCATCATCTTTTGCAGTAATGCCTGTGCCTTTTATTTCTTTTACAGTATTTAGTTTGATGGGTTGGTCAGAAGGAAAATTTTTTACAAGTGACTTTGCAATGGGGTGTGATGAGTATTTTTCAAGGTAGTATATGTAATTTTTAATCTCTGAATCATACCCTTTAAATGTGGTGAAATCTAAAATTGAGAATTCACCTGTCGTTAGAGTTCCGGTTTTGTCAAATATGATGGCTTCTGTTTTCGCAAAACTTTCGAGGGTGGAACCACCTTTGATAAGAATGCCATTTCGGGCTGATCGCCCAATTCCAACCATTATAGCAGTGGGTGTTGCAAGCCCCATGGCACAAGGGCAGGAGATAACCAGAACGGCAATACTATTCAAGATACTTTGCTGCATTGAAATATCAACAAGGAAATAACTGATAAGAAAAGTAACTACAGCGATGAGTAAAACCGAAGGAACAAACCATGCACTAATTTTATCAGCTAATTTCTGAATAGGAGGTTTTTGCATTTGCGCCTGTTTTACCAAGCTGATGATGCCTGCCAACACAGAGTTTTCAGCCGTTGCAGATATTTTCAGGCGCAGGTTTCCATCTAACACAATCGTTCCTCCTGTCACTAAATCCTCTTTTTGTTTTCTTTGCGGAAGGCTTTCACCGCTAATCATGCTTTCATCAATGTAAGCTTCGCCGGAAAGAATTATTCCGTCAAGTGGAATTTTATCTCCGGTGTTCACTACAACTATTTCATGCAAACGAAGACTCTTCACAGGCACCTCTTCAGTGTGTTCGGTAAGAGTTGTAAAATCATACTTTATCCTCTTTGCCTTTTCGGGTTGCAATTTTTGTAATGCATCTATGGATGAGGTTGTTTTTTTCACACTGCGCAATTCAATCACATTACCAAGTAATACTAAGGTGATGATAGTGGCTGCCGTTTCATAAAAGTTATATTGCATGCCGAGATGATAAAGAGTACCAATGATACTGTAAACAAACGCTGCACTGCTGCCTGTAAAAATGAGAACATCCATGTTCAAAACACCGGATCTGATTGACCCCCAGGCGCTCTTACCAAAGTGTAAGAAGCCGATAATATAAACTGGAAGGCAAATAAGGAACTGAAATAAAGCCAGATGCAAAAATTCAAAAGGGAGGAACATACTCAACAGGAGGGGAGTTGTAAAGATTGCACATACAATAAGTTTTATTTCAAGCGGCGAATATTTTTTTCCAGACTGTTCAGTAGCCTTCACATCAGTTTCAAGAATAGCTTTGTAGCCAAGGTTCTCAATTCCCTTGATGATGCCTGCCGTATTAATATTCCCCTGGGCATGAAAATGAACTTCACCTGTTACGAAATTTACTAAAACATCTTCAAACCCCATCTGCTCAAGCAATCGTGTTAGGCTCAATGCGCAATTACTACAGTGCATACCGCTCACCTGCATTTCAATCATGTCTTTTATTTTTTCACCCACTTGGCAAAATTAGAGAAAACATAGAGTTAAATTTTGAACCTCACTGAAACTCATAAGCTTTAAGAATTATATTTACATATTCTTTAACAGGTAACTAACTTCAATATGAAAAATCAGAAAGCTAGCCGACGCAATTTTATAAAAAAAGGTGCCCTTACTGTTGCAGGTATGGGTTTGTTCAATTCGCTGCGCTTGCAGGCATTTGAGCTACAAAATGTAAACCTTGAGAATACAAAATTGCCGGGCGGTGCATTTACCTTACCACCTCTTGGATATGATTTTGGAGCCTTAGAACCCCATATTGATGCAATAACTATGCAGATACATCATGATAAGCATCATCAAACCTATGTTACAAAACTGAATGAGGCAATTGAAAAAGTATCCGAGTTAAAAGAAAAATCTCTCGATGAGTTAATTATGAATATAAATACCATCCCTGAATCTGTTCGAACAGCTATCAGGAATCATGGTGGTGGACATTGGAATCATTCTTTCTTTTGGAAGATGATGAGCCCCAACGCTGCAAACAGTGTAACAAGTGATACTTTCAGAAATGCGATGATAGCAAAATGGAATGACCTGGATACATTTAAAGCAGAATTCCAAAAAAACGCACTGGGATTATTCGGCAGCGGGTGGACATGGCTTGTTAAAGATGTTTCAGGTAATTTAAGTATTGTAAATACAGCAAACCAGGACAATCCAATGATGGATATTGGTGCGCAAAGGGGCAAACCCCTAATGGGTGTTGATGTGTGGGAACATGCTTATTATCTGAAGCATCAGAATAAAAGAGCGGACTATCTGAACTCAATCTGGAATGTAATTGACTGGGGGATGGTGAGTAAATGGTATAATGAGAAGTAAGCCCCAATTCTGAATCCCTTCAAAATTCTTCAACCAGAATTCTTATTTTTGCACTCCTAAAACGGTGAATGTAGCTCAGCTGGTTAGAGCATCTGATTGTGGTTCAGAGGGTCGTGGGTTCGAGCCCCATCTTTCACCCGAAAAAAATAAGCCCCGCATATGCGGGGCTTATTTTTTTCAAAATTCCTTATACATTTTGAAGTATTCTTTTTTCCCTGGGAACAAAATATTTTCCTGCATACATAAACCCGAAGCTCACAAACGTTGCAGGAAGGAAAGCTTCTATCGGTAAAACCGGGAATACATATTCAAACACTACATAAATAATAATACCGCTGAACATGGATAACATGGCGCCTTCTTTAGTAGCCGTTTTAGAGTATAAGCCGGCAACTACTGGAGCAAGTAAAGAAACCATGCCTAATATGGCAGACTCAGCTACTAATGCAAATATGTTTGTTCTGACTAAGCTCATACTCATAGAAATACAACCAATGATCACAACACTCCAGCGTAACAAATGAAGAAATTGTTTATCAGTATATGTTTTTTTAGAAAGAGGCTTGATGAAATTTTCTGCAAGGATGCTTGCGGGTGCAAGAATGGCACCGCTACAAGTACTTAGAACAGCTGAGAGTAAAGCGCCGAAGAAAATTATCTGTAGCCAAAGTGGAGTATGTTGTGTTATCATAGTAAGTATGATAGCCTGGGTATCTTCAAATGTATTTGACGGGTACATAACTTTTGCGCAAAGGGTGATGAACAAAGGCATCATCGCAATAAGAATGTATAAACCCGCCCCTATATACATAGATCGTACAGCACTTTTTTCGTTTCTTGCAGCATTAGCTCTTTGAAACACATCCTGAGAGGGAATATATCCTAGCCCCACTACCATCCATGCTCCAAGCCAGTTAATGATTGAAAATGGTTCGCCGTCGGGTAAAAACCTGAATGTGTTTTCAGGCGCATTCGCAATTACAACATTGAAACCTCCAGTAACATTGAGCAGAAAAATAACAGCCAAAATGAAGCCGATAACAATTACTATACTTTGAATAAAGTCAGTAATGGAAACCGCCCACATGCCTCCCACCATTGTATAAATCATAACAATCACAGCGCATATCATGGATGCCATTTGAATACTGATGGCACCACCCGTAGCATAAGAAAATATATAACCCAGGGCAACAAATTGTGCAGCAATGTAGCCGAAGAAGGTTAGAAGCATAAAAAAACTTGCAGTAATTTCAGTAGTTCTTCCATACTTTATTTTAAACAAGTCGCCAAGAGTGTACAGGTTCATCCGGTAGAGACGGCGGATAAAAAACATCCCGAACAACAC
Organism: Chitinophagales bacterium; assembly: GCA_046160675.1. Taxonomy (GTDB): domain Bacteria; phylum Bacteroidota; class Bacteroidia; order Chitinophagales; family BACL12; genus JACMJP01. Next base: position 12,240 of record JBJXHH010000053.1, on the reverse strand, counting down.
CAGGCACAAAGCTGCCCCGAAAGGATCTTCAACAACACCTTTTAGTCCATGTTGTGCAAATTCACTACTTGCTCCAAAAATTGTTTCAGAACCGAACCAAAGAGCGAACAGGTCAGCAGCGTTTAAGAACAAAGGAAGCCTTCGCCCCGCTTGCACAAAATCACGGGAACCCCTAACCAGTCTACTTGTGTAAATGCCCACCAGGAAAGTTATCACCAGGTAAATGACAACAAAAGTGATCAACATTATTTATGCTGTGGTTTGTTTTGGTTGTGATAATTGTTTTTCAATGCACCTTTTCTGGAAAGGCATGTAAAAATAAAAACTTCTTCAAAATTTCAAACCCGGACAAATCAACAATTTTTCTGATGTTTTCAACAGATATCCCTTGTAAGTTTTTATATTTGCGTCGCAAAATTCTAATCATGGAAGGAACTAATAATCAGCAAAACGCTTCAGAGAAAAAGTCGAAAGCCGCATATTGGCTCATGGCACTTGTATCTACAGCAGCTTGCATTTTTCTCGTCATCTTTTATTCACAGTTTTTTTGGATCATGCTGCCATTTGTATTTACAAGCTTCATGCTGGCACTTGATTACCTTTAATTTTAAAAAACTTTATCAAACCACTATGTCAAAAATGTAGGGGTGGTTCAATTATTTCCTTTTATATGAAGTTTACCTTTCCTATCTACATTTCTATTATTACTTTTTTTGCCGCATGTAATGATGGAGATAAACAGCAAAAAAATACTGAAATTCCTAAACCTTCTGTTATGTATGCTAACGATCCGCACTCTTATGCAAAGCCAAACGACATTGTAGTAAAACATCTTGATCTTTCTCTGCAAGTTGATTTTGATTCAACCAAACTAAAGGGCTTCGCCACATGGACGGTACAACACACAACCGATGCAACACTATTGATCCTTGACACAAGAAATTTGAAAATTCAAAGTGTTGTTTTAGTCAATGGAGATGAAGAAGTACCTGCTGAATTTTCAATGGGAGATTCTGATTCCGTACTTGGTTCGGCTTTACTGATAGATATCCCGAAACATATATCTCAAACAACAATTTATTACGAAACTACTCCCGGTGCTGATGCCCTTCAGTGGCTAAAACCTGAACAAACTGCAGAAAAGACTTCTCCTTTTCTTTTTACCCAAAGCCAGGCTATTTTATGCCGAACATGGATTCCATGTCAGGACGGTCCAGGGGTAAGATTTACTTATAACGCAACGATAATTACACCTAAAGGAAACATGGCGGTTATGAGTGCTGAAAATCCAACGGAAAAAAGCGCAGACGGAGTTTATCATTTTAAAATGCCGCAACCTATTCCCTCTTATTTGATGGCGCTTGCCGTGGGTGATTTTGTGTTTAAGCCTATCGGAGCAGAAACAGGAGTATATGCACAGCCAAGTATGATTGATAAATGTGTGTATGAATTTGCTGACATGCAAAAAATGCTTGAAACCGCTGAAAAACTTTATGGAAATTATGAATGGGGCAGATATGATGTCATTGTTCTTCCACCAAGTTTTCCTTTTGGTGGCATGGAAAATCCGAGAATTACTTTTGCTACACCCACAATTATTTCAGGAGACAGAAGCCTGGTGGCGCTTATTGCTCATGAAATGGCACATAGCTGGAGCGGGAACCTTGTAACGAATGCCACATGGGACGATTTCTGGCTGAACGAAGGGTTTACAGTGTATTTTGAAAACCGCATCATGGAAGCGTTATATGGAAATGACTATGAAGATATGCTTGAAGTTTTAGGGAAAGAAGATTTAATAGCAACGGTTGCAGATCTTGGAAATACTTCTGCAGATACACATTTAAAATTAAACCTCGCAGGAAGAAACCCTGACGACGGCATGAATGACATAGCGTATGAAAAAGGAAATTTATTTTTAAAGCTGCTCGAACAAACAGTTGGCAGAGAAAAGTTTGATGCCTTTGTAAATAATTGGTTTCATGAAAATAAATTCCAAAGCAGGACAACGGAAGATTTTGTATCATACCTTAATAAAAACCTGATTGAACCGAATAAAGAAAAATTTTCCGGAATTGACGTTCAGGAATGGATATATAAACCCGGTATTCCTGCGAACTGCCCGGTAATTATTTCTGAAAACTTTAATAAGGTGGATGGAGAAGCCAAAAAGTTTAATGAAGGTGCAACCGCAAATACATTACAAACAAATGAGTGGAGTACACATGAATGGCTTAGGTTTTTACAACAACTACCTGATACGCTATCACTGGAAAAGATAAGTAAGTTAGATGAAACATTTCATTTCACAAATTCAGGGAATGCAGAAATTGCAGATGAGTGGTTTTTGTTGTGCCTAAACAACCAATACAGGAAAGCATATCCGGCCATAGAAAACTTTCTCTGTAATATCGGAAGGAGAAAATTCCTTACGCCTTTATATAAGGCAATGGTAAATACGAATCAGAAAGAACTTGCCTTAAAAATTTATGAAAAAGCAAGACCCGGCTACCATGCGGTTTCTCAGGCTACTATGGATGAGTTACTTGGATTGAAATAAAGTGTTGGTAATATCTTCAAATGCAACCCTGAGGCCGGTTTCCGGCACTGTATATTTACAGCCTTCGCATGAGTTTACCTGGAACTAATAAGATCATTTTTATTGTCGGAAATTCCCGCAGCGGTACTACTATGATGCGGAGGGTATTAGGTAACCACCCTGAAATTTACATGCTTGAAGAACTCCATTTCTTTGAACAGCTTTGGAGCACTTCCGATAAAGAAAGAGAAATTGAAGCAAAAGAAGCTTTAGAACTTGCTTCAAAACTTTTATTCATTCAAAGAGACGGATATCTGTCTGAAATGAATGTAGAAAAATACAAAACTGAAGCTGAAGATATTCTAAAAAACATTCCTGGAAAGATATTTTCCCATCTTGTTCTCGAAGCATTTTTGTTTTATGAAGCAAGAAAACATTTCAAAGTAATCCCTTGTGAAAAAACACCGCAAGATGTGTTTTATATCCAGGAAATATTAGAATTGTTCCCTCAGTGCAAAATAATAAACATGGTTAGGGATCCAAGAGGGGTGATGCTTTCACAAAAAAGAAAATGGCAGCGCAGGGAGATGGGTGCAAAGTTTATGACGAAAAAAGAACAACGCCGCCTGAAAATAAATTATCATCCTATTACAATTTCAAAACTCTGGAATTCAAGCGTTCGCTCTGCACTTAGATTTAAAAACCACCTGCAGGTGCATCATATGATCTTTGAAAAACTTGTGAATAACAGCGAACATGAAATAAAGAGATTATGCAAATTTCTTGAAATAGAATTTACCCCGGAAATGCTGAGTATTCCGCAAGTAGGAAGCAGTAATGAGGCTGACCTTCCGGAAAGTTTCGGAATAAAAACCGAACGAGCCGGTAATTGGGAAAAAGGTGGCCTGAATAAAACTGAAATTTATTTCTGCCAGAACATTTGCGGGGAATATATGCAACAGTTCGGTTATGATATAAAGGAAATGAAACCGGGTGTTTTCAGCCTACTGTATTATTATATTTCTTTCCCTGTTAAAATTGTTCTTGCTATCCTTTTTAACTTGCATCGCATGAAAAATATAGTAGAAGCAATAAAAAGAAGATTAAAGTAATGCCACAAAGAAAGAAAGTAATTCATATTACTATTCACCTCCCTTATCCAACCAATCATGGCGCAAGCCTTTTTAATTCATTCAAATTATTTTCTTACCTGCATAAAAATCATGACCTGTTTTTTGCTTGTTTTCTTAAAGGTGATGATGTGAAATATAAAGATGCTTTTATCAGGGATACAGGAATTCAGAACTATTATTTCGAAGAGTTGAATGTTGAAAGAAATGGGAGGAATCTTATTAAAAGTTACCTTAAAGGAATAACTATCAACATGTTTCGCAACTACTCTTCAGCTATGAAACAAAAAATTGAAGAAATTGCGAATGACTATGATGTGATACTGGCAGAACACTATGAGGTGATGCAATATATTCCGAAAAATTATAAAGGCAAAGTTGTTTTCAGAACTCACAATGCTGAGTTTCTTATTTGGAGCAGGTATGCAGAAGTTGAAAAAGATCCAGTAAAAAAAATTGTTATTAATGCTGAAGCACGGAGGATCAAAAAATGGGAATTGAAATATGTTGCACAGGCTGATGTTGTGCTGGGTGGAGCTAATGATAACGAGATTCATGAGCCGGACCTGGAAAAAAGAAAACTTAAATACTATGATTATCTGCATATAGGCGAAGATGATCAGATAAAGATTCCGATACCGGATTATGAAACGCTGGAAAATAGCTTAGTTTATGTAGGCACCTTAACATGGGAAGCAAATATTGAAGGCCTCATCTGGTTTATAGAAGGATGCTGGGCGAATCTAAAAATGGAATTCCCGGAATTGAAGTTATACATTATAGGGAAAAAGCCTGATGAACGACTTATAGATATATCTAAAAAGACAAAAGATATTATTATAACCGGTTTTGTTGATGATCTTGAAGAATACTTTACAAAATGCAAAGTGAATGTAATTCCTCTTCGCTTTGGCAGCGGAATGAAAGTGAAAACTATCAATGGTTTATGCAGAGGTATCCCTATGGTAACAACAACAATTGGTGCTGAGGGATTGAAAGTAACTGATGGAAAAGATATTTTTATTACCGATGATCTGGAAACTTTCTCAGAAAAAATAAAACTGTTATTGAGAGATAAAAATACTTGGAACAAGATAGCTCAGGAAAGTAAAAAAACGGCATCACAGTATTATACCTGGGACAGCTTATATAAAATTCTTGACAAAGCAATCTGAATATGGTAATAGATCGCAGATATAAATTCATTTTTGTTGAGCTGCCCCTTACAGCAACAAGCGCAATCTCTAAAGAAATTAGGGAGCAGTACGGCTGCGAACCATTTTTAAACAAACATGCTACGTTTGATGACTTTCTGAAAAAAGCAAATCCTGAAGAAAAAAAATATAAATCCATAGGATCTGTAAGAAACCCGATTGATCAAACTGTAAGCATGTATTTTAAGTACAAAAACGACCTTGACGATAGATTTTCTTCAGGCAGGAAACGGCCGGGAAAGTGGCTCCGAAAATCATTAGCTAAAAACAGAGATGCAGAACGTTACCAGTACATTATTAAGAAGAATGCGACTTTTGAGCAATATTTTTTGAAATTTTTTATATTACCTTATAGTAACTGGAGTATTATTCATCATAAAAAAATGGATTTCATAATCCGGTTTGAAAATCTTGCGGAAGATTACCGGAAAGTTTTTACAGAGCTGGGTTTACCAGTTACCAGGGACTTACCCCAAGCCAATAAAACTCCAGAAAAGAAAAAAGATTTCTGGGGATATTATGAAAGCGACAAAGCAAAGCGCCGGGCTAAATTTGTTTTCGGGCCATTTATGCGATACTGGGGGTATACTTTTCCTGAAAGCTGGAATCACATTCAAGAACCTGCTTCTGCACAAATACTCTACACACTTTTAAATATTCCCCGGAAAATTTATTGGAAATATTTAAGATAAATTTGCCGGGCATTGATCTAATTAAATCAGCATGAATATATTGATAACAGGGGCATGCGGGATGGTGGGTTCACACATGGTGGATGTATTACATACAGAAGGCAGGCATCATGTAATTGGGACATATCATAATCCAACAACCGACATTAATGATATTAACGGTAAAGCAGACTTGGTTGCATGTGATGTTCGTAATTATGAAAAAGTATTGCAGATAATTACAAATTATAAACCCCAAAAGATATTTCACCTTGCAGCTCAAAGCTATCCGACAGTTTCCTGGGAAAAACCGGTTGAAACAATGGATATCAATGCAAATGGTACAATACATGTCTTTGAAGCGGTGAAATCTGTAAGAAAGCAAGATCAAGGGTATGATCCGGTTGTGGTAGTTGCATGCAGTAGCGCTGAATACGGTTTATCGCTCACTCCTGAGAACACACCTGTGAAAGAAACAGCTGCTTTATTACCCTTGCATCCATATGGTGTAAGCAAGGTTGCACAAGACCTTTTGTCTTTTCAGTATTTTCAGAATGATAAGATAAAATGTATACGAGCAAGGATATTCAATACTACCGGGCCAAGAAAAGTAAATGATGTTGTTGCAGATTTTACGATGCGGGCTGTAGATATAGAAAAAGGAAGAATGAAAAAACTGCGGGTGGGAAATCTTTCCACAAAACGGGCTATCACTGATGTGAGAGATCTTGTTTCTGCCTTACTGTTGCTGAGTGAAAAAGGAACATGGGGCGAAGCCTATAATATCAGCGGCGATAAAGTGTATCAGATAAAAGAAATAATTCCCATCATTGAAGAAACCATTGGAATGAAAGTAGAAACAGAAGTTGATCCTGCATTACTGCGCACAACAGATGAACCTATCATATTTGGCGATTCCACAAAGTTGAAACAGGATACAGGTTGGAGACAAACTTATGAATTGAAAACTACGATAAGTGATATGATAGGTTATTTGCGCAACAAATCTGTGTGAATAAAAAACCTTTAAAAAGAAATGTTACAGCGCACAAAACTCTTCGACCTGGATTTTATAAACGATGCAAATTTTGATGCTGTTATTGAATCTATGCTTCATTTTCAGGAAGAGTTTGATAAAAATTCCGGTAAACTTCCCCTTTTATTTACCCCAAACGTTGATGATGTAGTAAAACTAAATGAAAAGAAATATGCGGAACTTGCCGTAATACTGAAAAAATGTTTTTACATCATTCCTGACGGGCAACCTATAATCTGGGCAAGCAAACTTTTCAAAACAAAAAAACTGAAACGAAGATTGCCCGGCAGCGAATTATTTCCCCTCTTGTGGAAAGAGCTCATTAAAAATAACAAAAAAATAATGCTGATTGCCCCGAACAAAGAGGTAGGGGAGATGCTGGAAAAGGAATATGCAAACATGGTGTATTATGTTCCACCTTTTTTTGATGTAGAGAATAAAAATGAACTTGATGCAATAGTGAAAGAATGCATCCCTGTTTTTGATGGATTTAAACCGGAGTATGTGTTCCTTGGAATACGATTTCCGAAGCAAAATCACATTGCATTGGGTTTGATTCAACATGTTGAAATTAATGGGGGAAATATGCCACTATTCCTGCTTTTGGGAGCTTCCTATGAATTTTACCTGAATATCAAAAAAAGAGCACCGATGTTCTGGCAAAAGATAGGCATGGAATGGTTTTATCGTTTTACACAGGAGCCTGGCAGGTTGTTCAAAAGATATTTTATTGATGACATGAAATTTTTCCCCATTATTTTCCGAGAATTATTTAAAAAATGAAAAACAGGGGTTAATTATCAAATCCAACCCTTCCTTCACTTTTCCCATCTTTTTCCCGAACTTTGCCGCCGGTTTTGCGGCATTTCAATGAAGTAACCCAAAACCGAAAACAGATTAGAATGATAATAAGAAGTAAAGCGCCGCTCCGGATTGGCCTGGCGGGGGGAGGAACAGATGTAAGCCCCTACAGTGATATTTATGGCGGCTGTATCCTCAATGCGACTATCAATAAATATGCGTATACCACTATTTTGCCAAGAAAAGACGGAAAAATAGTTCTCTCTGCAATGGATAAAAAGGAATCTGTTGAACTTGATTCCGCATCAAAACTTTCTATTGATGGGCATCTTGATTTACTGAAAGGTGTATACAACCGCATCGTCAAAGAATTCAACCATAATGCTCCCCTGAGTTTTGAAATGAATACCTATGTGGATGCCCCTCCGGGTTCAGGTTTGGGTTCATCTTCTACTTTAGTTGTGGCAATAGTAGGGGCATTTTCAGAATGGTTAAAACTTCCGCTGGGTGAATATGACATAGCCCAACTTGCATACGACATAGAAAGAAAAGACCTGAACATGGCAGGAGGCAAGCAAGATCAATATGCAGCAACTTTTGGGGGATGGAATTTCATGGAGTTTTATAAAGAAGATAAAGTAATTGTAAATCCACTGCGTATTCGCCCACAATATCTTGAAGAACTGGAATTTAATATTGTTTCTTATTACACCGGCACATCAAGAGTATCTTCTACTATCATAGAAGCACAATCTTCAAATGTTACAAAAAAATCTGATAAGAGTATTGAAGCCATGCATAATCTGAAAGAACAGGCTTACATGATGAAAGAGGCTATTTTAAAAGGCGAACTCAACAGAATTGGCGATATACTTGATTACGGTTGGAAAAATAAAAAAGCGACTGCAATCGGTGTAAGTAATGAAGAGATAGATAACATTTATGAGAGTGTGGTGAAGGCAGGCGCAACCGGAGGAAAAATTTCAGGCGCAGGAGGAGGCGGGTTTATGACCTTTTATTGCCCAGGCAATACAAGATATAAAGTGATAGAAGTATTAGAAACTTTTGGAGGAGAGATTTACAGTTTAGAATTCAGCAAATACGGATTAACAACATGGGAAGCAAAATAGAAAAAATAAAAAATGTCATCAGCGAAAGCATCCGGGTAAAAAATGAGATTTTAAACAACCCGGAGCTTATAGCAAAATGCGAAGAAATAGCAAAACAGGTTGCAGAAGCATTCAGGCAGGATAAAAAAGTATTATTCTGTGGAAACGGTGGCAGCGCAGCTGACGCACAACATCTTGCAGCAGAGTTTTCCGGGAGATTTTATTTTGACCGACCGCCTTTGGATGCAGAAGCACTGCATGTGAATACCTCTTATTTAACTGCAGTGGGCAATGATTACAGTTATGATGAAGTCTATTCAAGAGTATTAAAAGCAAAGGGAAGAAAGGGGGATTTTTTATTCGGAATTTCTACTTCAGGCAATTCAAAAAATGTATTGAGGGCATTTGAAGTAGCAAGGGAGAGAGAAATGATTATTGTTGCTATGACAGGCGAAAGTGGCGGAAAGATGAAAGAGAATTGCGATTTTTTGCTAAACGTTCCTTCTTCTGATACTCCAAGAATACAAGAAAGTCATATCATGTTGGGTCATATTATCTGTGAACTTGTTGAGGACGAATTATTTGAAAAACCATGATTGATGAAGCGATAGTACTTGCAGGAGGATTGGGGAGAAGACTGCAGTCAGTTATTTCAGATATCCCAAAACCAATGGCACCCGTGGCCGGAAAACCTTTTTTGAAATTCGTTTTAGATTACCTGCTTGAAAACAAGGTAAAACATTGTGTGTTATCGGTGGGGCATAAGAGGGAATCTATCATAGAATATTTTGGAGGACTTTACAAAGAGCTAAAAATTTCATACTCAAAGGAGGATGAACCTTTGGGTACCGGCGGAGGGATAAAGCATGCATTGGGGAAAATAAAAAGTGACAGATGCTATGTTTTAAATGGAGATACTTTTTTTAAAGTTGATTTGAAACAGTTTGAAGAATTTCATCAAACCCATAAAGCAGACTTGTCCATTGCTTTAAAACCCATGATAAACTTTGACCGCTACGGTACTGTTGAAGTAAATGAGCACGGAAAAGTGATAGCTTTCAGGGAAAAAAAGTATGTGAGAGAGGGTTTGATAAATGGCGGAGTGTACATTATGGAAAAAGATTTTATCCCGAAAAAATTGAAGGGCGTTTTTTCTTTTGAAAAAGATGTGCTCGAACCGGAAACTGCAAAAGGAAAAATATTCGGTATGCTCAGCCCTACTTACTTCATTGACATTGGAGTTCCTGATGATTATGACAAAGCAAAAAATGACTTTGCAAGAACTGCACATAGATAATAGCTGGACACTCTTTCTGGACAGGGATGGTGTGATAAACATAAAACGGGATAATGATTATGTGAAGCGTTGGGAGGAGTTTGAATTTCTCGATGGAACGCTCACTGCACTAAAAGAGCTAACAAATGTCTTTGGGAAGATAGTAATTACAACAAATCAAAGAGGTATTGCAAAAGGGTTGTACTCAGAACAAGATTTTGCTGATATCACGAGCAAGATGCTTGCTCAAATTGAGAAAGCTGGGGGAAAGATTGATGCTGTGTTTTTTTGCCCCCACATGGGAACTGAAGAATATTGCAACTGCCGCAAGCCGAAAGCAGGGCTTGCCCTGCAGGCAAAAGACGCTTTTCCCGAAATAAATTTTAAAAAATCTATCCTCATAGGGGACTCAGCATCAGATATTGAGTTTGGAAAAAGATGCGGGATGGTCACAATTCAGGTGAATTATTTAAAGAAAGCAGGGGCTGATTTTCATTTTAGGTCACTAAAAGCTGCAACAGAACAAATTCTTGCATCATAATCACTTCAAAAGAACTTTCTTTATAAACCAAAGTTCATTATTTATTAAATATCTCTGCACCTGTGAAGGCCTAAATTGATTAATTTTGCAACCTGATGTTGCACTAGTAGTAATATGCAACCCCCGTGCATGGCATCACATCTCAAAATTGAGCAAGCCAATGACCATGGTTAGAAGATACTCCCAATTCCTTGAACTAATTTACTTCCTTGTAGATATACTTCTACTCAATGCCTCTTTTTTCCTTGGTCTTATCATTACATATCAAACAGGCGTTAGCAAAATAGCCGATAAAAAATACGCAATGCTCTTGATTGCAGTGAACCTGATTTGGTTCCTGGTAACTTCTTTGGCAAATTATTACAAGATTGACAGGAGAATAAGTTATGAATCCATTATTATTCGTTTTGTAAAGGTTGTTTCGTTCCAGGTACTACTCACTTTTGCTTACATAGTACTCATGAATGGCGACACCCTTTCCCGGGTATTTCTTGGTATTACCTTCACGGGATTTGCAGTATTCGGGCTTGTATGGCGGATTTCGTTCGAAACTTTTATGAAACGCTATAGAGCCAAGGGTGGAAACTATAGGAGAATTGTTGTGGTAGGGGCAAATAAGAGTTCAGAATTGTTCATGAGAGAAATTCTAGAGCATAATGAGTTCGGGTATAAATTTTTAGGATATTTTGACAACAAAGTAGAACCCGGGATAAAAATTGAGCTGGAGGGAAATCTTGAAGAACTCAAGGACTATTGTATGCTTCATAGTGTTGATGAACTCTATTCTTCGCTTGATCCATCTGAAAATGAAGAATACCTTGAAAACCTCATGCATTTTTGTGATGATAAACTCATACGGTACCGCATTATCCCTGAATTTTCTGATTACCTCTCCAAGCGTTTCAAAAAGATCATGGTGGAGTATTATGGGAACATCCCTGTAATAACTATGCGCCCTGAGCCGCTTGATAATTTGTATAACCGCATTCAGAAAAGATTATTTGATATTTTTTCATCTATCCTGTTCTTTATACTTATAGCATGGTGGTTATTCCCAGTTATAGCCTTAGTGATCAAACTCTCATCTAAAGGCCCTGTGTTTTTTATACAAAAACGCAGCGGTGAGCAGAACAAAGAGTTTTACTGTTATAAATTCCGGAGCATGCGGGTAAATACTTTGTCTGACGTTCAGCAGGCAACTAAAGATGATCCCCGCATAACAGGTATAGGCAAAATTCTCCGTAAAACAAATCTTGATGAACTGCCGCAATTCTGGAATGTACTAAAGGGTGACATGAGTGTAGTAGGCCCCCGGCCACACATGTTGAAACACACAGAAGAATATTCCAAGATCATCAATAACTTTATGGTGCGCCACTTTGTGAAACCCGGTATTACCGGTGCAGCACAAGCCAATGGCTACAGAGGCGATACAACAGATCCTGAACTCATGCGTAAGCGGGTGCAGTATGATGTGTGGTATCTTGAAAACTGGAGTTTCTGGCTGGATGTGAAGATCGTTTTTCTCACAGTGTGGAGCATGCTTAAAGGAAACGAAAATGCGGTTTAACTTTATTTTTCTTGCAGTTTTTTTTGCTGCACATCTTGCATCAGCACAACAAGCCTCTCTTCCACTCAACAAAAACCTCAATAATTTTTATGAGCCTGCCCTCCATGCAAGGGATGAGTATTTCCACACAGCTATAAAACCTTACAGGGTGGCTGAAGTACAAGCCATCATTCCTTACGATTCTGTTTTTCGATTACAGAAACTTGCAGGTGAAAAATTTTTCGGAAAGCTTGTAAACTGGGTAGCTTATGATAATATTGTTCAGGTGAACCAGCCCGGCTTTCACCTTAGTGTTGATCCCCTGGTGAACTTTGCAGGTGGCTATGAAGTGGAGGAAGGCAGCGGAGTTTGGA
>JBJXHH010000052.1:0-38013 GCA_046160675.1 Chitinophagales bacterium | reverse complement strand
ATGAAAAAGAAAAGAATATTGAAAAGGCAAAATACTACTTCAATAAATGCATGAACATGGAAAACGATGAATACAAAACCAGCCTTGACAGCCAAGCGAAAGCGGGATTGAACAGGGTTGGGGGTTAATCAACTGTGATGATTTTATAATTTGATGTATCCTGGAAATTGAAATATTTTCCGTCATTAATTTCCGAATAGGGGTATCTTTCATAAGTAAGAAATACTTTCTTATTGTCAGGCAGGTGATAGAAAAAATTAGCAATAGAATCCTCTACAACGTAGATAGAAGCAGACTTTCCGGTTTTAGAAGTAGATAAGAGCCAGAATTCATAAGGTGTTCCCCATGCTGTAAGAAGTGTATCCATCGGCACTGCTTTGGAATCAACAAATAACTTTCTGCCTTTATTTTTTTCCAAGTATTCTTCCATCCAATTGAGGCGGGAAGTGTAAGTGTTACTGGTGAAAAAGATTCGCACTATTCCGATAATGACAATAGCCACTACAACTGAATTTCCCATAATTTTTGTGTAGGAAGGCAGGACATCGAATAAAAAAGGAACGAGGATTATTATCGTTAGTGGCAAATATAAATTCTCAATATAGTAATCTAACCTAACGTCAAAGTAGGAAATATTCACAAGCATTAGATACATGATAAAGGACAATGCCTGAATTGTTAACTTTATTATTTGTTTTGTTTTCAAATAGTGAGCACAGGTAAATAGAAGTAGTATTGGAATAAAATAATAGATGTGAAAACAATTTGCGAGAAAATTTCTATTAGATTCTATATTAAAGTAGTTTGGGAAAAGGGTTATAAAGTTTTTTAGCCCTGACATTGCGGATGCTTCATAACCTGAGGTCTTCAGCATAGTAGATTTAATGACTGAAACCAAAAGAAACAGAAACACCAATAAAGAATAATATTTGAATTTGTATTTTTTTCCTGATTCTACCCATTTAAATATCAAGATGAACAATAGGGGGGAAATGAGTAATGGATGAAACAACGCCAGAAACGTAACATTAAAAGCAAATGCTGCTTTCCAGTAAACATTTTTATGTATAGTATCCTCAAAACGGGAATAAAACGCAAACAGCATAATCAGAAATCCTATACCTTGCGGCAGCTCAGATTGTACCCAAAAGAATGTATGTGATACAAACAACAAAAGAAACAGTACTAATAATAACCCGTAATGACTTTGTTTGAAAACATAAACACATAGATAAAATATTATGAAATAGTAAGCGATGAAGCTTATCGAGTATAGTAACATGACTGAATTCAGAGAAACGCCCATATTAGTTGCCAATACAGGTATTACTTGGGTAAAAAACGCCCCATAACGGTTGTTTTGTATTGCAAACTCTCCGTCCTTAGAAAAATGAAAAATATGAAAGGCTATGTCAGTAAAAACAGTTCTCTCTTTATAAAATACAATTGAAAGTATTGCATATAAAACAAATGAAATACATCCGATAATTTTTACATGTTTAAGAGTCATGTATAGTGTATTCCCTTTCTACTCTTTTATAAAACCTACTGTCTTCACTAAACTATCAGATACAATTTGGCACAAATAAAATCCAGTTTCTAACTGTGAAACATCTAATGCCTCAGAGCCAATAATTTCTTTTTGCATAAATATCTGCCCCTTTTGATTCATAATCCTACAAATCACATTTACTCCATTCAACATAGTCAAATGTAAGTAAGTGCTCACTGGATTTGGGTATATCTTTACTATCTGTGAAATTTCGTAATGCTCAATTTCAACAAACCCCAAGGTGTCAAAATTGATAGGTTCTCCCCATTGTATTAATCCTTTTTGGAAATACATAAGTTCTAACTCATAGTTATTATATGTATCCGTTGAGTCTTTATAATATATCGTTCCAATTCCTTCACCATAAATCTGTTGTGGAAGGTCATTACTATTGATTGGAGTGAGGCAGAAAGTTTCTGTATCATAATCAAACCAGCTATACACATATTTGTGCGGAATGCCATTATATATGTCATTTGAAATTAGATCTGAATATCCAAAGGTTCCATGTTGAAGTACTGATAATTCTAATGTATCAAGAAATCTATAGTTATCATATAATATTGAAAAGGAAACGGTATCTAAATATCGAACTGTATCAAACCCTGTAATCGGATTATCTACGTAATCTATTTCCACTCTGTAAGCTTCATAAACCACTGAGTCAACATAGTCAGATTTCGAGAGAATGAAATATTTATAAAACCTTTCTGTTTGCAAATAATTAGTCGCATCACCTGTAATTTCATACTCCCGATAATGAAATTCATACCCAGGTAGAAAGTTAAATATATCCTCTTTTTTAATATCTACTATCCCAGTATCAGGTAATGTAATCCCCCGCAAATAATACAAAGCTGTATCATAAGGGAAATCGTTCAGGTTGAAAGTCTGTACCAATCCGAATTCTTTTGTAAAGTCAATTGTCTTACCATCTAACAAGGAATCTGTCTGTTGAACTCCTAAGCTATCATATATCCTAATTTTAACTCCTTTAAGAGTGTCTTCAACATCAGGCATTACTGTAAGGTACTCATATGAATTCAGCGTTCCGTTGATATATGCCCCATTAGCATAAGTATATAATCTCCATACTTCTCCGAGATTAGCTTTAGTTTTAAATGTAATAGTATCGCCAGTTTTGTTAAAGTATTGATGTGTGCCATCTCCTTTAATAATTACTTTATTACCAAGCACAGAGTTTAAATTATAAATTGCACTACACTCATCTGTCTCAATCGTATCTAGTATAGGTTTTATAAAAAAAATACTATCAATACCTGATAATTTGGTTGAATCAACCTTCACAAAAGCATATACAGAATCCTTCGTCAAATAAGTCATTTCTCTTAGCGGATTAACCATTTGAAAATTTTGTGCCGGAGCGCAAATACCAACGGCATATATAATGAATAGAAAAAAATAAATTTTTTTCACCATGTTTGTAAAATTATGTTTAATGAAAATCTGCTTCCTTTTACATTTACGTCAAAAATAACAATTCGTTTGTTAATTTCTTTTACACAGAGTTGAAATATGCCGGGAAAATCTTCTTATATTATATATAAAAACTTCCCGCTTAAGGCGTATAATACCTTTGGGATTGAAGTTTTTGCAAAAAGATTCGTTCTATTTGACACTGTTGAAAAAGTACTGCAAACAATACGGGATGGGCTGTTTTTGGGGCATGATTTCCTGATACTAGGCGGGGGAAGTAACATTCTTTTTACTAAAAATTTTGACGGGATAGTTATAAAAAATGAAATAAGCGGAATTACTATTGTTGAAGAAACTGATGCTCATATCTTTCTGAAATCCGGTTCAGGAGAAGTCTGGCATAATGTAGTTCTTCACTGTGTGGGAAATAATTGGGGTGGCATTGAAAATCTTTCCCTCATTCCGGGAACTGTTGGTGCAGCCCCTATTCAAAACATTGGGGCTTATGGTGTTGAGTTAAAAGATACTTTGTATCATGTTGAGGCCATCAATCTTGAAACCGGGGCAATACGTACTTTTTCAAATGAAGAATGTTCCTTCGGTTACAGGAACAGTATCTTCAAAAGTGAGTTGAAAAACAAATATTTCATTACTGCAATTACATTGGAGCTGAAAAAAGACCCAGAGTTAAACACTTCTTACGGGGCAATTCAGCAAACACTTGAAAAAAATAACATAAAAGAATTGTCAGTAAAAACGATTTCTGATGCAGTAATTGAAATCAGGAAAAGTAAACTTCCTGATCCTTCAGTACTTGGCAATGCCGGAAGTTTTTTTAAAAACCCCGAAATCGAAACTTCACATTTTGAAATGTTAAAAAAAGATTTTCCATTCATGCCCGGTTACCCGTCAAAAGAAAAAATAAAAGTTCCTGCAGGCTGGCTGATTGAACAATGCGGGTGGAAAGGAAAACGACTTGGAAACACTGGAGCACACAAAGATCAGGCGTTAGTATTAGTAAATTACGGCGGAGCAACAGGGCAAGAGATTTATGATCTTGCTATGAAAATAAAAGAAAGTGTGAAAGAAAAGTTTTCGATTGATATAACTCCTGAAGTAAATATCTTATAGTCACCCTTTCTTCCGCATCATTTCCATCATATCCCACAATTGTTTAGGCACTTTTTCGAGCATGTTAAATTCGCCGGCGCCTTTCAGCCATTCGCCTCCGTCAATGGTTATCACCTCACCGTTTACAAACCCCGAGTAATCTGAAACGAGATAAGCGGCAATGTTTGCAAGTTCCTGATGGTCGCCCATCCTGCCTACAGGGATTTTCTTTGTCAGATCAAATTCTTCCTTCATATCAGGTGGTAGCAATCGGCTCCATGCACCTTCAGTCGGGAAAGGCCCCGGCGCTATTGCATTCAGGCGGATACTATATTTTCCCCACTCAACTGCCAGAGATCTTGTTAGCGCCAACACTCCCGCTTTTGCGCATGCACTAGGCACAACATACCCGCTGCCCGTCCATGCATATGTTGTAACGATACTCAACACAGATGCAGGCATTTTATTTTCTATCCAGTATTTTCCAAGGGCAAGTGTGCAGTTATAACTTCCTTTTAAAACAATATCAACAACAGAATCAAATGCCCGGTTACTCAGCCTCTCTGTGGGTGAAATAAAATTTCCCGCAGCATTATTTACCAGCGCATCAATTTTCCCAAATTGTTCAATTCCTTTTTTCAATACATTCTCTACTTCTTCATAATTCCTCACATCGCAAGCTACTGCTAAACATTTTCCACCGGTTTGTTTTTCCAGTTCTATTGCAGTTTTTTCAATCACCTCCAGTTTCCTGCTTGAGATAATCACATTAGCTCCAAGTTGCAGAAAATAGGTACTCATACTTTTTCCAAGGCCTGTTCCGCCCCCTGTAACCAAAATAGTTTTTCCCTGTAAAGCTCCGTCCCGAAGCATTGGCTGATTGTACATGATCTTATTTTAGATATTAGAAATTAGATTTCCGATTTTTACAACCGGGCATTAAAAATAGAAATTAAATTATGTTTCATCACATCATCACAGTGAGGGGTTTTCATTGCGATCTGTTCGGGCATGTGAATAATGCCCGCTACCTTGAATTTTTAGAGGAAGCAAGATGGGAATGGCTGAACAGGAATTCTACGTTTGAATTTTTCGAGAAGCATAAACTCAGTTTTGTGGTAGTGAGTATTACCATTCATTATCGAAGACCTTCGGTTTTGAATGATGTACTTCATATTTCTGTGTCAACAAAAACAATTGGAAACCGAAGCGCAACTGTTCACCAGGATATTGTGAGAAAACAAGATGGGAAATTAGTGGCTGAAGCAGATGTAACCTTTGCAATGGTTGATAATTCTACAGGGAAATCTATTCAACTTTCCGAAGAATTAAAAAAGTTTCTCGAAGACTAAGTTTCTTTTTTTACCAGCCTTGCAGCAAATAAAGTGTCGCCGCCTTCTTTTGAATACTGAAAATATTTTTCTGATTCCAATTGGAGAGGTAGATTCTCCGTAAAGTATCTTACATTTTCTTCGTTTTCATTTTTATAAACAGAGCATGTAATGTATATAAGCGGCTTACCGGCTTTCAATTTTAGAACAACATTTGAAATAATCTTTCTTTGTAAATCAACGTATTCCTCCAACTGCTTTTCGTCAAAAAAAGAAAGCCATTCGGGAGTTCTAGCCCATGTACCGGAACCACTGCAGGGAACATCAGCTATTATTCCATCAAACATATCGTTTACTTGTATAGCAGCAACTGCATCTTGTTGAGTGATGTCAATCTCCTGGATTTTGAAATTCTTAAAGCCAACTTTCTGAAATCTCGCCTGCAGGTTTTTTAAAATTGTGTTTCTTACATCTGTGGTGAAAAGCGAAATGCTGGGTTCTTCATCAATTAAGAGTAAACTCTTGCCGCCGGAACCTGCACAGCAATCCCACCATCGTTCATTTTCTTTCGGTTGAAATAGTTCTGCAGTCTTCTGTGCGGCTATATCCTGTATCTCAAAAAATCCTTTTTCATATTCTTTCAAACTGTCAAGCGGGTAGTTTTTTTCAAACGAAAGAACACCATTTCCTTCAATGTGATAGATGAACTGATGATTTTTACAGGCGGAAAGTACATCGCTATAACGCCCGTCCCTGCAACGAATCCAGGTTTTTGGTTTGCGCTGATGATTAAAAATAAATTGTTTGCTGTCAATCTTTTCAGAAATATTCTTGAACAGGGGAAAATATTCGTCAGCAGAAAATTCGAGTAAGTTTTTTTTGTCAATTTGAACAATAGAAGGATTTTTTTGCGACCAGTATTTATAAAAACCCTCAGTTTCTGCATCTTGTGCGGAGGATAAAACGATAACTTCCGCTGCGTTTTTAAAATCCCTGTTTCCCTTATAGCGGAAATAATTGAACACTAGTGCAGAAAGTTGCCGCCTGTCACGGGCACCCATGTTTTTGTATTTCTGGAAATACTTTTTGAGGAATTTTTGCAGGGGGAGTTCGTTAGCAAACTCCTGTATCACTTCCAGCGCCTTTTGCATTTGCACTTCTTCCCGCATAACCTCCAAAAGTAAGAAAAATCAATACGGCTCCCTGCTAGGGTTTCTCCTCATTCATAAAAAAACTCAAAGCCCCCGAAGGGCATTTCTGTACCTGCTCAACAATTTGTTGGGTTGTTGCGCCGCCAGGTTTTATCCAGGGTTTCTCCCGGGAGTTGAAGACTGCAGGCAGGCCTCTCACACAGTTTGCAGAATGCTGGCAAAGTTTAGGTTGCCATACAATAGTTACCTCACCGTTAGTATAATGTAATTTTTCCATCTTAAAAATTTATTAACAATTAAAACTGATTTCTATGTTTATAGTTTCCTATAAAATTATTTCCTTGAAAGAATGTTTACAAATAAAAAAGAAAATACATTTGCAGCATGCAGAAGATAACAGAAGAGGAAAGCAGATACCATGACCTTGAGTTAATGACGGCAACAGAGATCTTACAGAGCATGAATGCTGAAGATAAAACCGTGGCGTCAGCTGTTGAAATATGCATTCCTGTTATCAGTATTCTTGTAGATGTGATAGTTGATAAAATGTTGAGCGGGGGAAGATTATTTTATATTGGGGCAGGCACTTCAGGTAGGCTGGGGATTGTTGATGCAAGTGAATGCCCGCCTACATTTGGCGTTCAACAGGGTTTGGTAGTTGGCATTATTGCAGGTGGTGACGGCGCTATAAGAAAAGCTGTAGAACATGCCGAAGATGATCCGGCGCAGGGATGGAAAGATCTGCAGTCAAACAATATTTCTCACAAGGATGTTGTTATTGGCATAGCAGCATCTGGCACTACTCCCTATGTTGTGGGGGCTTTGAAAAATTGCAGGGAACAAAATATTATCACTGCATGCATAACATGTAATATAGATGCGCCTGTTGCTGCACAAGCTGATCATAAGATTGAAATTCCAGTAGGGCCTGAATTTGTTACCGGAAGCACAAGATTAAAAAGCGGTACTGCACAAAAATTATGTTTAAATATGATAAGCACAGCAGTAATGATAAGACTCGGGCGGGTAAAAGGAAACAGGATGGTGGATATGATGCTTACAAATGATAAACTGATTGACAGGGGAACAAACATGGTGATGGAAAAATTGCAGATTAGTTATGAAGATGCACAAAAACTATTATTAAAAGAAGGAAGTGTAAGAAAAGCGATAGAACATGCAAGACATTGAACCTTATTATAACTGGCGGGAATATTACAACAGTGAAGAGGATACGCTAAGCCCTTTTCATGGAATTGAATACAGTGAATTTGAATTCAGCAAAACGATTTACAATTACTTTATTCATCCGCAGTGGGATGAGTTCGGCAGTTCAACATTGTATCTCAAAGTGCTCTTTGTTGATTATGAACAGGGTTTTGCCATCATTGAATTTATTGGTGAATGGAATGATACTTTGCATAATGACATCATGTATTTAAAACGGGATGTGATAGATATTTTCATCAATAATGGAATAACAAAATATATTCTGATTGGCGAAAATGTTTTGAATGCACATTGTACGGATGATGATTATTACGAAGAATGGATTGATGAGATTGAAGACGGATGGCTCGCTTGTATAAATTTCAGGGAACATGTAGAGGAAGAAATGATAGCTGCACATATTGACCAATATGTTTTGCTCGGCGCCCCTTTCAATAATATTAACTGGCGGAAATATAAGCCCCATGGGCTTTTACAGCTGGT
Organism: Chitinophagales bacterium; assembly: GCA_046160675.1. Lineage (GTDB taxonomy): Bacteria > Bacteroidota > Bacteroidia > Chitinophagales > BACL12 > JACMJP01. The sequence goes on along the minus strand of JBJXHH010000052.1, from coordinate 29,719 downwards.
AGAAGGATTGATGCAAAAGAAATTACATGCTTCCTGAAAATATGAAAATCACTGTTTCTCAATCTGCTGAAGACATTCATCAAATCCTTTCTCTCCAGCAAAAAAACCTTCCTAAAAACATCTCCAAAAGCGAAGCCGATGAACAGGGCTTTGTAACCGTTGAACATGATTTTGAAATTTTGTACAGCATGCACCTTGCAGAACCTGCTGTAATAACAAAAGATGGAAATACGTTAGCCGGATATGCTTTAGTGATGACGAAAGAGTTCGGCAAAAAAATCCCTGTTCTTGTACCTATGTTTGAATTGTTTGAAACAATAGTTTATCAAAACAAAAAACTTTCAGAGTATACATATTTTGTGATGGGGCAGGTTTGTATTGATAAGCCTTACAGAGGGCTTGGGTTATTTGATAAAATGTATGCAGAACTCAAAGAAAACTTAAAAGGCAAGTATGAACTTATGATAACCGAGGTGGCGACAAGTAATCAGCGTTCTGTAAATGCGCATAAGAGAGCCGGCCTGGAAACGATTTTCATTTATACTGATGACGGGGGCGAAGAGTGGCAAATCATGACCTTGGAATTATGATTTTATTTACCTGCAAGGTATTACTTCTTATACTCCATCGCTGCCTTTATAAACGCTACAAACAAAGGATGCGGCTTTTCAACTTTACTTTTTAATTCCGGGTGAAACTGAACGCCGATAAAGAACGGATGATCTTTCAGTTCCATGATCTCCACCAGGTTCTGCTGCGGGTTTACGCCAACTGCGCTCATTCCTTTCGCTTCAAAATCTTTTAAATACTTATTGTTGAATTCATACCTGTGACGGTGGCGTTCTGTAATATTTTGCGATTTATAAATTTCGTATGCTTTCGTTTTTTTGAACAACCTGCAATCATAACTCCCTAACCGCATCGTTCCACCCTTAGCTGTAATGCTTTTCTGCTCCTCCATCATGTCAATTACAGGATGTTTTGTTTTCGCATTCATCTCAGTACTGTGAGCATCCTTCATTTTCAGAATGTTTCTTGCAAATTCTACCACAGCACATTGCATCCCCAGGCAAATACCAAAAAATGGGATCTTATTTTCCCGCACATATTTTATCGCAGTAATCTTTCCCTCAATTCCCCTGTCACCAAAACCCGGCGCCACCAGTATTCCATCAAGATCGCCAAGTTTTTCAGCAACATTATCGGCATTTATGAAATCACTTTGCAAACTCACCACTTTTACCTTGCATTCATTTGCAGCGCCAGCATGTATAAATGCTTCGAGTATACTTTTATAAGCATCCTGTAATTCAACATATTTTCCTACCAACCCAATTTTTACATATTCTGTTGGGTTTTTCAACCTTGATAAAAAATTCTTCCATGTTTTCAGGTCAGGCTCTCCGTGTTTTGGCAATCTCAGTTTCGTAAGAACGATCTCATCAAGATCTTCTTTCAATAAATTAAGAGGCACATCATAAATACTTTCCGCATCAATAGCCTCAATCACAGCATTCACATTCACATTGCAAAACAAAGCAAGCTTCCTGCGGAGTTCTTTTGTAAGGTGATGCTCTGTTCTGCATACTAAAATATCCGGTTGTAACCCGCTCTCCAGGAGCATTTTCACACTGTGTTGTGTAGGTTTAGTCTTCAACTCATGGGCGCTGGCAAGAAAAGGAATAAGTGTGAGATGAATATTCAAAAAATGTTTTTCACCAAGTTTCCATTTTAATTGACGAACTGCCTCAATGTAAGGCAAGCTTTCAATGTCCCCCACCGTTCCACCCACTTCAGTTATCACAATATCATACTTCCCCCCCTCGCCAAGCAATAACATCCTGCGCTGGATCTCATCTGTGATATGCGGAATCACCTGTACGGTTTTACCCAGGTAATCTCCTGCCCGCTCACGATTAATTACAGTCTGGTAAACAGCACCAGTAGTTACATTATTCGCCTGTGAAGTTTCTATCCCAAGGTATCTTTCATAATGGCCGAGATCAAGATCTGTTTCAGCGCCATCATCCGTTACGTAACATTCGCCATGTTCATACGGATTCAATGTTCCCGGGTCAACATTAATGTAAGGATCAAATTTTTGAATGGTTACTTTTAGTCCCCTTGCCTGTAAAAGTTTTGCAAGAGATGCGGAAAAAATTCCTTTTCCGAGTGAAGATGTTACACCGCCCGTAACGAAAATATACCTTGCCTGAATATTTTTCATAACGGGATTTAAAGGTAAACGTATTTTTTCGTTTACCGCTTATGTGTGGAGAAAATGTTGATGATTTTTTACAGCAAGCAGCTTCAGCTTCATCATAAAAGGTACACGGGCTGTGCGCTTAAACTCCGCCACAATAGCCTGCCCGCTGCGCCAGGTCTCAAACTTCGGCAGGCTGGCACCGCTGCAAAGGCTTCAGCGGGGTATCGCTTCCATCCCGGCTAAGAAGAAACTGTGCGACTTCTTCACAGAAATCATATAACTTGAATTACAAACTTGCTTTCTTCTTTTAACTTTCCGAAACTCTCCAACTTTAACCCATGCTGCATGCACAAATTTTCAAATTCATCTTCAAAACCCGGTTTTACGGCAACTAACAAACCACCGCTGGTTTGCGGGTCGCAGAGAATATTTCTTTTGTACTCATCTAAGCCAGTAATTTTTTCTCCGTAAGAATTAAAATTCCTGATGGTTCCTCCAGGGATAGATTTTTTTTCCAGGTAATAATTTAAAATGCTTTTATCAATAGTGGGAATTTTTTCAAATTCAATTTCTGCACTCACATTGCTTCCTTCACACATTTCTGTTAAATGCCCAAGTAAACCAAAGCCTGTTACATCCGTCATTGCTTCAACATATTCCAGTTTGCCAAACATCTCTCCTATTTTGTTCAACTGCATCATACTCTGTGGAGCAATATCAGCATGCACCACTTGCAGAAATCCTTTTTTCTGCGCTGTAGTTAAAATTCCAACGCCAATTTTTTTTGTGAGGTACAAACTACATCCTGCTGATGCCCCGGCATTTTTTTTCAAATTTTTCAAATCAATCATGCCGCTTACTGCCAAGCCAAATACAGGTTCAGGGCAATCAATGCTATGCCCCCCTGCGAGCGGGATATTGGCTGCAGCACAAGCCTGGCGGGCACCTTCAAGCACCTCGCCTGCAACATAGGCAGGAATTTTATCAATTGGCCAGCCAAGAATTGCAATAGCCATGATTGGTGTTCCTCCCATTGCATACACATCACTGATTGCATTTACACTGGCAATTTTTCCAAACTGCAAAGCATCATCAACAATCGGCATAAAAAAATCAGTTGTTGAAATAATTCCTTTTCCGCCTCCTATATCATACACAGCAGCATCATCTTTTGTTTCATTTCCTACCAGCAAGTTTTGAAATGCATTTTGTTTCTCTGCTGTTTTTAAAATTTCATCTAAAATCTTAGGCGATATCTTACAACCGCAGCCTGCTCCGTGAGAATATTGTGTGAGTTTTATTTTTTCCAAAAGTTTCATGATTTTTTTACAAAAAGAATTAGAAGTTTCGCAAAGATCACAAAGAAATGCCTTGTGCAGTTTTTTCAGTATTCTTTGCGGTTATATTTTTTACCTGATGAACGAGTTCTTTCGCATTCTCTTCTGGTTTAATTTTCTGCATCTCAATTTTACATATCCTTTCCTGCCTCCGCTGGCTTAACCCGTAGGAATATGTTTTGTCATAATATCTCAAAACAATTCTTGTGGCTTCCAACAGGTTACCCTCTGCATATGCTTCCAGCGCTGCCTTCGCATTCTCACCTCCAAGGCGTTTTGTAATTTTCTTTACAGCGTTCACAACCCCTTCTTTTTCAAAACTGCCGTAAGTTTCTACCAGAAATTTTATACGTTCATCAACAGGAAAATCACAATACATCACAGGCGCATTGCGCATTTGTGTCCAGAAATCTTCAGGAATGAATATGTTCCCGATCAAATGGCTTTCATCTTCCACCCAACATCTTTTTGCAGGATCAATTTTCTGTAACTCCTCAAACAACAGGTTTTCAAACATCTCTGTTGTAGGTTGTGTTTCTTCGCCAAGATCGCCGAAGGCGCTGCCTTTATGATTGGCTAATTTTTCAAGATCAATAATTTGCTCTCCCTGGTTTTCTAATGCTTGTAAGATTTTAGTTTTTGCGCTGCCGGTTTTTCCGCCGAGGATAATGAGGTTCCAGGCTTTTGCAAAAACCTTCTTTGCGTTGTGCCGATAACTTTTATACCCGCCTTTAATTACTTCAGTTTTAATTCCGGCAAAATCAAACAAAGTTGCCATGCTTTTACTGCGCATGCCACCTCTCCAACAGTGAAGAACAATAGAATTATTTTCAGCAATGTCTTTCGCCTGCTCCACAAAGCTCACAATCTTATGACTTACCAACTCCAATCCCTTTAAGATAGCCTTCTCCTGTCCTTCATTTTTATAAGTAATTCCCACCGTAGCTCTCTCACTATCATCAAATAATGGCATATGGGTCGCACCGGGAATATGCGCATGATCATATTCCTTTGGTGAACGAACGTCTATCAATGGAACTTTTCTTTCAGAATTCAGATATTGATCTATGAAAATTTCTTTGAACAAAGAAGTAGTTTTGTTGTAAAGTTAGTTATCAGAAAATTATGCGTCATCAATTCAAGTACATCATCATTTCTCTAGGTTTAAGTTTAGCTTCACCTATATTCGCTCAACCGGGATTTGACGGTAATTTATATTATAGGGCATACCTGGAAACACCCGGTGGTGAACTTCCTTTCCAATTTTCAATTCCTGTTGACCAAGTTGAGCAGAAAAAAATATCGAGTGGTGAAATTTATAACGTTACTGAAAGAATTTCTTTTCAAGCCAGGAAACTTGATAATGATTCAATTGAAATTCTTTTGCCGGTATTCAATTGTAAAATACTCGCCGGAAGTTCAGACTACAAAACATTTAACGGCACCTGGCAAGATTATTCAAGACCCGGTGAATACAAATTATCTTTTTCGGCCGTTTACTCACCCAACCGCTACCCTTACCGGTTTAAGGAAAACCCACTTCCCCCAAAATCGAACATAAGCGGGCGCTGGGATGCCTTGATTACAGATGAAAGTACTACTGATTCGACGGTTGGGATATTTGAACAAACCGGAAACCGCCTTACTGGAACATTCTTAACTACTACCGGCGATTACAGGTTTTTAGAAGGCGATGTAAGTGCCGATAGTTTTTTTCTCTCAGCATTTGATGGCAGTCATGCTTTTTTATTTAAGGGAAAAATACTGGACGATGGAAGCTTAGATGGTGATTTCTGGAGCGGCAAACATTATCATGCAACATTCACCGCCTTAAGAAATGAAAACGCAAAACTGCCGGATGCTAAAAAACTTACTTACCTGAAGGAAGGATATTCTAAGATCGAATTTTCATTTCCTGATGAGAACGGGAAAATAGTTTCCTTGAATGATGAAGAGTTCAAAAATAAACCCGTTGTCATTCTAATAACAGGGAGTTGGTGCCCCAATTGCATGGACGAGGCTTCTTATATGAGTGAAGTGGAGAAGAAATACAAAAACACAGACCTGCGCATCATCGCCCTCCAATTTGAGCGGCAAACAGATTCCCTCAATTTCAGAAATAATATGATACGCCAACGCAATCATTTTGGCATACATTATCCTATGCTCAATGCAGGCAGCAACAGGAAAGCCAGCGCAGCTTTGCCCATGCTTAACCAGGTTATGGGTTTTCCTACTACTATCATTCTCAACAGGCAACATGATATAGTTGAAATTCACACCGGCTTCAGCGGCCCTGCTACTGGTGAACTGTTTATTCAATTTCAAGAGCAATTTGAAGAACTTCTCGATTCACTTCTTGCCAAATAACTGTTCTCATTTTAAAAATTATTGGCATAAACCTATCTTTGCAACTCATTTTTGGCTCATGGTGTAACTGGCAACACGTCTGATTTTGGTTCAGAAGAGTCTAGGTTCGAGACCTAGTGAGCCAACAGAACCCGCAGCTTCGGCTCCGGGTTTTTTGTTTTTTTCAGGATTCCTTTCATACTCCACCCTGTTTTTCTATCTTTGCGCCCTGCCTGACAGAAGGCTTGGAATTTCAACCCGAATCAATGGTAACCAATGATGTAAAGCTGTTTTCAGGAACCACTTCACGGTACCTTGCAGAGAAAATAGCCGATTATTACGGTCAGCCACTTGGGAAAATAGTCGTAGATAGGTTTAGCGATGGGGAATTTCAGCCTAATATATTGGAAAGTGTGCGGGGCAGTTATGTGTTCTTTATTCAATCAACGTTCTTCCCGAGCGATAACCTGATGGAGCTTTTGCTCATGATAGATGCAGCAAAGCGGGCTTCAGCAACCTATATCACTGCTGTAATTCCTTACTTCGGGCTTGCCCGCCAGGATAGGAAAGACAAGCCAAGGGTTTCCATCGGCAGCAAACTGGTAGCAGAATTGCTTACTGCAGCCGGAGCGAACAGGGTTGTTACTATGGATCTTCATGCTGATCAGATTCAGGGGTTTTTTGACATTCCTGTTGATCACCTGAGTTCAACAGCAATCTATGTTCCTTATATAGAAGAAAATATTGACCTCGAAAATTTGGTGTTTGCATCCCCAGATGTAGGCAGCACAAAAAGGAACAGGAAATATGCAGTTCATTTTAATACTGAATTGGTAATTTGCGACAAATACAGAAAGAAAGCGAACGAAATAGCGGAAATGACAGTGATAGGTGATGTTACAGGGAAGGATGTGATTATGATAGATGACCTTGTAGATACCGGAAGAACCCTGGCAAACGCCGCAAACCTGATGAAGGAGAAAGGCGCAAAAACAGTGAGGGCGTTTTGTACACATGCTGTGTTAAGTGGTAATGCGTATGAAACTATCCAGAATTCAGGGTTGGAAGAATTAGTAGTAACAGATACGATCCCATTAAAGGAAGATGTATCAAAAATAAAAGTATTGTCCAGCGCAAAATTATTTGCAAGGGCAATCAGAAATACCCATGAGCACCGAAGTATTACTTCGTTATTTATTAACTGATTAAAAGCAAAGCGATGCAAACATTAACCATCGAAGGAAAAGTAAGATCAGCGTTTGGAAAAAATGCTGCAAAAAGTAACCGTAAAAAGGCATCTATACCTTGTGTGCTTTCTGGTGGCGGTACAACTATAAATTTTGAAACTTCAGAAAAAGAATTACGTCACTTAATATTTACCCCAAACTTTTATAAGGTGAATGTTACTATTGATGGAAACTCTCATGAAGCACTCATGCAGGAAGTTCAGTTCCACCCTGTAACCGACCAGGTTTTGCATGTTGATTTTCTAAAGCTTGATCCGAAGAAAAAAGTGAGAGCAGATGTTCCGGTGCGGTTAACGGGGCAAGCTGCGGGTGTAAGAGCCGGTGCTAAATTGATTCAAAAAATCAAAAAACTTACTATAAAAGCGCTTCCTGAACATCTTGTTGACAACATCTCTTTGGACGTAACACCACTTGAGGTTGGTAAATCTATCAGAATTGGCGAAGTAGCTATTGAACATGTAGAGATACTTGGAACAAAATCAACACCTATCGTTAGCTGCCTCATTCCGAGAGTTATCAAGTTGGAAGAAGAGAAACCTGCTGATGCAACAGCTGCAGTGGCTGCGGGAGCAACTCCTGCCGCGGATGCAACGGCTGCAAAAACAGATGAAAAAGAAAAGGGGAAAGACGATAAGAAAGACAAAAAATAATCTTCCGTATATCAACGAAGCAATTTCTAATTTAGCAAATTATGAAGTTGCTTCGTTTTTTATTTCCCACTAAAAAAACTGCAAAAGATCAAACTGCTTCTGAAATGAAATATTTAATTGCAGGACTGGGAAATTTCGGAATTGAATATCAAAATACCAGGCACAATATCGGGTTTGAAGTAGTTAATTTCCTGGCTAATGAAAAAGAGGCTGATTTTATTTCAAAAAGGTATGCTGATGTTGCAAGTTTTAAATTAAAAGGCAAACAATTCATCCTCATTAAACCTACCACTTATATGAACCTCAGCGGCAAGGCAGTAAAATACTGGATGGAAAAAGAAAAGATTGCACCCGAAAATATCCTGATAATAACGGATGATAAAAACCTTCCACTGGGCAAATTGCGATTACGTAAAAACGGCAGCGATGGCGGACATAATGGTTTAAAGAACATCCAGGAACTGCTAACACACAGTAATTATCCTAGGCTGCGTTTCGGTATAGGTGACGGATTTACGCAGGGCAGGCAAGTTGATTTTGTCCTCGGAAAATGGGAAAAAAATGAAAAAAAAGTGGTTGATGTAACCATTAAAAAGGCATCGGATGCTGTAATTTCATTTGTGATGGAAGGAGTAGAAATTGCAATGAATAAATTTAACTGATAACTTACCTTTGCGCTGTTTATGAAAATTTTTTGTGTCGGAAGAAACTATGCAGAACATGCTAAGGAACTGAACAATGCCATCCCCGATGCACCTGTTGTTTTTATGAAACCGCCGACGGCAATTTTAAAAGGAAAGGATTTTTACTTACCGGAGTTTTCAAAGGATATGCATTATGAATGTGAGTTGGTATATCGCATATGCAAGAATGGGAAACATATAACTGAAAATTTTGCAGCAAAATATATAGATGCCATTACAGTAGGAGTTGATTTTACAGCCAGGGATGTGCAACAAAATCAAAAAACAAAAGGCCTCCCCTGGGAAATAGCAAAAGCATTTGATAATTCCGCAGTATTGGGCAATTGGGTGGATTTAAGCAACGTAAAAGATAAATCTTCCATCAAATTCAGTATGCAGAAGAACGGCGAAACTGTTCAGCAGGGGGATTCTTCTCTTATGATCTATTCCATTGAAAAAATCATCAGTTACATTTCACAATTCTTTTCTTTGCAACAAGGTGATGTTATTTATACCGGAACTCCGGCTGGGGTGAGTGCTGTAAAGAGAGGAGATGTGTTAACCGGATATTTAGGGGATATAAAAATGTTTGAAGTGGAAATAAAATAATTTACAAATGTGTAAATGAAAACATGCAACAGGAAAGTGTTTTGGAAATAACTGATAAAAAGATATTGATAGACGCCTATCGTTTGATGTACACCAGCCAAACGATAAGCGAGTTATTTAATGAATACAGAACTACCTGCATTTTTGTACATGCAAATTCAAGAGGACATGAAGCTATTCAACTCGCTGTAGGCATGCAGTTAAAAAAATGCGACTGGGTAAGTTTGTATTACCGGGACGACAGTGTATTGATGGGGATGGGTTGGAAACCTTTTGAGATCATGCTGCAGCAAATGGCCAAAAAAGATGATCCCTTCAGTGGAGGAAGAAATTATTATTGTCATCCCTCGTACAAAGGAGATAACTATCCCCAGATGATTCATCAATCTTCTGCCACAGGTATGCAAGCCATCCCTACTACAGGAATTGCGCAGGGAATCCAATATCTCACAAAACAAAATCTTTTAAAAACTGCAAAAGAAAATCCTATCGTTGTTTGTTCTCTCGGTGATGGAAGTATGACAGAAGGTGAAGTAAGCGAAGCATTGCAATTTGCAGCACTAAAAAAATTACCAATCATTTACTTAGTACAGGATAATGATTGGGGCATATCTGTTACGGGCGAGGAAGCTAGAACCATGAATGCTTATGAATATGCTGCAGGTTTTAAAGGATTAAAAAGAGTACAGGTGGATGGCAGTAATTTTCTCGAAAGCTGGAGAGTAGTTGAAGATGCAATTGATTTTGTACGCACAGAAAGAAAACCCATGCTTATTCATGCAAAAGTCCCTTTGCTGGGGCATCACACAAGTGGTGTAAGAATGGAAATGTATCGCACGGAGGAAGACATAGCAGAACATAGACGCAGGGATCCACTCCCGAAACTAAGAAACTTATTACTGGAGTTAGATATACATGACGATGAAATTTCCGCCATTGAAGAACGCACGGCAAAGGAAACAAGGGAAGCTTTTCAGAAAGTTCTTGCATCAGCTGACCCGGATCCTGCAACAGTAGAACTACATGAATTTGCGCCAACTCCCATTATAGAAGAAAAAGGCCTCCGTGAGCAGGAGGGGATCACTGAAAAGACAATCATGGTAGATGCTGCATTGTTTGCAATGGATGAAATATTACATGATCACCCAGAGGCAATCCTTTACGGCCAGGATGTAGGAAGAAGATTGGGAGGAGTTTTCAGAGAAGCAGCTATGCTTGCACAAAAGTACGGTGACCACCGTGTTTTTAATACAGCAATCCAGGAAGCATATCTTGTCGGTTCAACACTCGGTATGAGTGCCGTTGGAGCAAAACCCATCGTTGAAATTCAGTTTGCTGATTATATATGGACAGGAGTTAATCAACTTGTTGGTGAGCTTTCAAAAAGTTATTACCTCACAAATGGGAAATGGAATTGCCAAAGTGTGATCAGAATCCCTATCGGCGCTTACGGAAGCGGCGGGCCTTATCATTCAGGCTGTATTGAATCTAGTATTACGGCAATAAAAGGGATCAAAGTTGTGTACCCAAGCAATGCAGCAGATATGAAAGGATTGATGAAAGCAGCTTTTTATGACCCCAATCCAGTTGTCATGTTTGAACACAAAGGGTTGTACTGGAGCAAAGTGAAAGGTACTGAGGCCGCAAAAAATATTATTCCCTCAAGAGATTACATTGTTCCTCTCAGCAAAGCGAGGATCTTTCAACATGCTGATGCAGAAAAAACTGAAACCGGCGAAAGTATCGTAGTTATCACTTACGGCATGGGGGTACACTGGGCACTCAATGCAAGTAAAAAATATCCCGGGCAGGTAGAGATACTCGACCTCAGAACTTTATACCCTTACGATTGGGAGGCGATAGAAACGGCCGTAAAAAGACACAACAAAGTTTTTGTACTTACAGAAGAACCTATCATGAACTCATTTGCACAGGCTCTTGCCGGAAGAATCTCTTCAGAGCTCTTCAAATATCTTGACGCCCCTGTGCAGATCATGGGAGCAAAAAATCTTCCTGCTGTTCCGCTCAACTCGGGACTGGAAAAAGCAATGCTTCCAAACGCCGAGAAAGTGGGAATAGTAATGGAAGAATTGCTCGGGTGGTGATACGTTATAAAAAAACCCGACATGAAGTCGGGTTTTTATTTTCATATTTATTTGCTACTCAATTATTACAGGCATTTTCCCTTCAAAATTATTATTTGAAATTTTGATGAGATAATTTCCTGCTGAGAGGTTTTTTACATTCATTTGCAATCTATTAGCACTGGCTACAATAATTTCGGTTTCAACTTTCTGCCCAATTGTATTATAGAGTTCAACCGTAAAATCAGATATATTATTCCCTGCTTCAATTATAATAAACTCCTGGGCGGGGTTGGGGTAAAGAGAAATGAAACTGGAAATATCTTCTATTCCGACACCAACCTGAAGTTCTTTGCATTCAGTGCTTATTCCGCCTCCATTGCTTGCTTGCAGGCAAACATTATAGGTACCGGTAGTTGCATAAGTATGACTTGGGTTTTGTTCTGTACTTACAGCAGTTCCATCATCAAAATCCCAACTCCAACTCGTTGGTGTGTTGGTAGTTAAGTCACTGAAAGAAGCAGTAAACCCAACTAAAGTATAAGTAAAATCTGCTATAGGGGCAGCTGTTGCGAAGTTGATCCCAACATTTTTACAAACTGTGTTACTTCCTCCGCCATTGGTTGCTGTTAAACATACGTTGTACAATCCATTATCAGCAAAAGTATGTGTTGGATTTTGTTCTGTGCTTGTTCCTCCATCATCAAAATCCCAGCTCCAGCTTGTCGGTGCATTTGTGCTCAGGTCTGTGAAGTTAACTGTCGGGTCACCGCTGAAACTAAAGTCTGCAACGGGAGATTCAATAAGATTGATGTCTTCGCAATATGTAACTGAACCGTAAGAATTCACGGCAGTGAGGCAAACCGTATAAGTTCCTCCGGTTACATAACCATGTGCCGGATCAGCTAGAGTACTGGTTCCTCCATCGCCAAAATCCCAGTTATAACAGGTAGCGCCAGTGGAAAGGTTTGTGAAAGTAACATAATAGAGATCGGTGGTGTAACTAAAATCTGATGTTGCCACTGGAGCCACAAAGTCATCTTCTTCAAATGCCTGGTAGCGGATATTGTTTTCATGCACAAGGTCACCACTTATAAATGCATCTGGACTGTCATCCTGTTGCCAGATAACATGAACCTTACCATCTACAACTCTATCACAGGCAAAAACAAAAAAGTTTTCTTCACCAAGTTCAGCTGTGTTTGTTAGGTTATTTTGTTTAGTCCAGGTAACACCTCCGTCATCGCTATACATACCGAAAATATCCCTGTAAGATTCTGCAGCAAAATTTAATGGGTCATCGAAGATGTCAGTATATTCAATTGCCATTGTGTAAAACAAGTAAACTCTTCCTGAAACAGGATCCCAGGCTGCTGTAGGTGAAGAACAAATTCCCGGGAGTCTGTAAATAAAATTGTCAGCGCCGATTCCTTCAAAAGGTGAATAAATACAATCAGGGGTTTCCCAATCTAACTCTGTATTAATGAGCTCCGCTCCGGCCATACCTGTTGTCCAGTGCCAAATTCCTGACTTCCGATAGTTATAAATAATTCCAAACCCGTCACTATATAAAGTAATATATCCTGAAAATACATGAACATCACCGTCGTCAGTTATCAGCATCTCATGATACCCATCGTTTGTGTCAATAGTGTCAGTTATTCCATCACCATCAATATCAGTTTCCACTGTTCCGGCGAAACTGTCGAATGGAAAGTCAAGAATGTCTGTACGTTCCCAACTATCATCATTTCCGTAATCATTACTGTGTAATAAAACTAAATCCGAGTTGGGCATCCCAAACAAAACATAAACATCAGAACCATTTACTGCAATTTGATAACTTTCTGCAGCTCCTGAAATAAGTGGTAGTCCATCACTGGTAGTTAGAAAAGGAAGCGTAGAATTTAACACTGTCCAACTTTCACCTCCATCATCAGACCTTGAAAAGTAAAGTTGTGTGATTACCTGGGCATCTGCATTTACAACATAAATATCGTCAGTTCCTTCCGGGCAGTAAGAAAAAGCCCATAATCCTGCAACCTCACCAGAACCGCCAAGTTCTGTCCATGTTGTACCTCCAATTGCATCGTTCTTAAACATTCGCATAAAAAAATTAACCCCATCAGCGGAGTTATGCGCTAGTGTTACTTCATGATCTTCAACTGTAAGAAGTTCTCCGAAACCTGTTCTCAAAGATTCAACCCTAGAAGTTGGATAGGTTCCCCAGGCAGTTCCATCATTATGATTAAAAAACATTCCCCTGTCAGAAAATGTAGAGGCGGAACTCCCGCCTACGTCATTTACAGAACCTGTCCAAAGGGCAGACATCGTTCCGTCATCATATACTTTTAAGCGGCTTTTCGAACTGTTATTTGTTTGGACATCATAGGTAGTTGTTCCTATGATTGTGGATTGAGCAAACATGGTGTTGATGGAAAAAATGATCAGGGTGAGCAGTATACATCTTTTCATAAGTTGAGTTTTAGTGATATGTTTTATGATTTAGAAGTATAAATTTAGATAAGTTTTTCCAAAACATAGGGGTACAAAAAAACAATGCCCGAAAAAAATCCGGGCATTGATATAATCTCATACAAAAAAATTAGTCAACCGTAATAATCACATTTGATTGCTGATTGCCAGAAGTAATCTTAAGGAAATAATTCCCTGAAGGAAGGCTGCTCACATCAGCAGTTACAGAGTTATCACCTGTGAATACAAAGTTTATTTCCAGCTTCTGACCCGTCATGTTAAATAACTCAATTGCTGCATTGGCATTTGGCAGTTCAACACTTATATTGTCTGATGCAGGATTCGGGTAAACAGAAATATTCTTTACAGAGAATTCGCCTTCTTTCAGAGGTGCTGTTGTAAAGTAATAAGTGTCACCGTATGGACTGATCATTCCTTCCTCATAACAAACGGTTTTTACCCTGAAGCCATAAGTAGTTTCAGGATCAAGTGCGTTTATGATGGAAAGCAGATTTGAATTTGCTTCTCTTTTTTTCTTAAATGAGAGGTCCTCTTTGAAAAGACTCACTACATATTTATCAGCGCCTTCTACTGCGTCCCAATGCAGGGTTGCTCCAAGGGATGTAATTTCATCTGCATATAACCCGCCTGGGCCAACTGTCGCATCGCATGCAAGAGGCTCATCAGCAAAGTCAGATTCAGTAAATGCCTGGTGACGTATGTTGTTGGAATGAATAACATCACCTTCATTAAAATGCCCGGGTTGATCATCCTGTTGCCATACCAGATGTACATTTCCATCAATTACCCTGTCTGCTGCGCTGAGGTAAAAGTTTTCTTCACCTGATTCTGCTGTATTGGTAAGATTTTTTGGTGCTGTCCATGAAGAACCGCCATCATCAGAATACATCCCGAAAATATCCCTGAAGGATTCTGCAGAGAAATTCAGAGGGTCATCATAAATATCTGTATACTCAATTTTCATAGTGTACATGAGATACAATCTTCCGCTTGCTGCATCCAATGATGCTGTTGGACAGGATGAAACACCTGCATTCCTGTAGTTAAAAGTGTAAGCACCGATTCCTCCGTAAGGATTTCCATCACCGCTCCAATCCATTTCTGTGTCTAGCAGTTCTGCTCCTGCCATGCCTGAACTCCAGTGCCAGATACCTGATGAGCGATAGTTCAGGGTATAAAAACCAAACCCGTCACTATATAATCTCATATAGCCTGAAAATACATGAACTGTTCCATCATCAGATATAAGCATTTCATGATAACCATCTGTGGTTCCGATAGTGTCAGTAACGAGGTCACCATCAATATCAGTTTGTTCCAGGCCTGTGAAATTATCATAAGGAAAATCCATCACGATTATACTTTCCCAGCTTCCATCGCTTCCGTAATCATCACTGTGTAAAAGAACTAGATCAGAATTCGGCATTCCGAAAAGAACATACACATCAGCGCCATTCGCTTTCACAAGATAGGTTTCAGCTGCACCGCCTAAAGAAGGAATGCCTTCGGTGGAAGTAAGAAAAGGAAGGGTATAATTTAAAATAGCCCATGATTCGCCACCATCATCAGATCTTGAAAAATATAAAGCAGTAGGTGGGTTTGCATTTGCAGTAACCATATAAATGTCATCAGTTCCTGCTGGGCAGTCAGCAAATCCCCATAATCCGCTCACATCAGCAGATCCCCCTGGTTCTGTCCAATCAGTAGCACCTATAGAACTGTTTGCATAGATTCGCATATTATATGTGGAACCAGTAAAGTAATGAGCAAGGGTAATCTCATGATCATCCACTCTTGTGATCTCCCCAAAACCTGTACGTACACCCTCAGCTCTTGCAGTGGGATAAGCACCCCAGGAACTTCCGTCATAATGATTATACCAGGTTCCACGGTCGCTAAAGGCGCTTGTGAGTTCCGCAGAACCAGTCCAACCGGCTGAAATCGTACCATCGTCATTTGCAATAACATGGTTTTTAGTAGCGTTATTGGTTTGAATATCGTAAGTGGTTGTTCCAATTACAGTACTCTGCATATATGCAGTTGTAAGAATAAAGCAACAACAAAGAAGGAGGTAAATCTTTTTCATAAATAATGGTTTTGTTAAAGTAATCAAGTTTAATTCGCTTGAAAGTTAATAAGATATTCTAAAACAAATCAAATTATCTTTGCTGGAATTATAGAAATTTTATCCGCCCTGCAAGCGGACACTAAATTTCATCCAATGGCATATTTACATAACCGCATCTCACAAAAGGAGTTGAAAGAGCAACTCTACAGGGAAACTTTTAAAAGAACTACCGTTTCGTTTTACAAATATTTTACAATTTCTGATCCGCAGCAGTTCAGGGATGCATTATTTCTGGGGCTTGATAAACTTAAAGTATTCGGGAGGATTTATGTTGCTAAAGAAGGAATTAATGCCCAGGTGAGCATTCCTGAAGTTACATTTAGTGATTTCAAAAAAGTTATTTCAGAAACCATTGGTGAAAATGAAGATACCTTTCGCTTCAATATTGCACCTGACGACAACGGCAAATCTTTCTGGGTGTTGAAAATAAAAGTGAGGGAGAAAATTGTTGCTGATGGAATTATTGATGAAACCTTCAGCATGGAAACGAAAGGAAAATATGTTGATGCTGAAAATTTCAACAGGTTAACAAATGATACAGATACAATCGTAGTTGATATGCGTAATCATTATGAGTATGAGGTTGGGCATTTTGAAAATGCAATTGAAATCCCCAGTGACACATTCAGGGAACAGTTACCAATGGCAGTGGAGATGCTTCGGCATCAACAGGAAAAAAATATCATCATGTATTGTACCGGTGGTATTCGCTGTGAAAAAGCAAGTGCTTATATGTTGCATCATGGTTTTAAACATGTATATCATTTAGAGGGTGGCATTATTAACTACGCAAACACAGTGAGAGAAAAACAGCTTGAAAATAAATTCCTCGGTAAAAATTTTGTATTTGACGACCGGTTGGGCGAAAAGATAAGTGATGAAATTATTTCCGCCTGCCATCAATGCGGCAAACCTGCCGATACGCATGTAAATTGCGTAAACCCCGCCTGCCACCTGCTTTTCATTCAGTGCGAAGTATGTAAAGAAAAGTTTGAAAGTTGCTGTTCTGTTGAGTGTCAAACAACTATTCACTTACCTGAAGAAGAACAAAAACTTTTAAGGAAGAATATTGATAAAGGGAGAAATATTTTTAATAAGTCGAAAATAGCAGGATCCCGCAGGTTTCGTAAATAACTCAGATTCGAGAAATTCCAAAAAAAAGGAAAGTTTTTTCATCGCAATTTCCATCTGTAACAAAACTACTCCCACTCCTCCCCCCTGAAATTTTTTCCTTTTATCCTTTTCACATCATGAATTTTTATTAAATAATCATCAACGCCGTAGAACTCAAGTATGCCCGCAAGAGTATCGCAGAGGTAATTATCTGCCATGGAAGAAAAGTTAAATTGAAAAGCAGGGTCAGTTTTAAATAAGGTATCATTCCTTAAATACATTGTTCTTAAAATATCTGATACTTGTGAGAAATCATCAGGTGGATTTATACTATTTGTGTCTTTTTCAATTTTTGAGAGAATATCAGCAAAAAAACTTTTTTCAATGCTACTGAGAATAAGAAAATCTTCTGATGCATTAAAAAGATTGATGGCCGAGTTATTATTTTCTTCAGAAAATGTTTGTTGAAAATGATTCACAATAGTATCAGCAAACAGCTGTAAGCTCCGCCCCGCAGTGTCAACATAAGTTATCTCATACCATAGTCCCATCTGTTCTGAACGAATTATTTTTTCATGTGCAGGAAGACGAAACCTACATGCTGTAAAACTTACAGCACAAACGATAAAGCTATACATGAAAAGTTTTCTCATTTTCCGATCGGTTAAAAGTACAAATCCATTTGTATTTTTGAGCGTAAGGGCATTACTATGCATCATGGCACAAAAAATGCAAACAGCAGCATTCTGATGAAAAAACCGAACAGGCTACTCTTAATTTCTTTCGCTTTGATTTCCAATTTTGTTTTGAAGTTGCCAACTGCAAAAGCTTCAGATATTGATACGTTTAAAAATGAAGTAAAAGCAACCTACCTCAAAACTGTAAAGTTGCAACGAACTGATCTTTCTCTTACACAACCCATTATTTTACTAGGCAGTAGCGATCAATTGATCTTGAGATGGGATGATCTTCGCCCGGGGTCTTCGGCAAATTACACCTACACTTTCAAGCATTGTAACCAAAACTGGAAGCAGTCAGGGCTCACAAATTTTGATTACCTGGATGGGTTTGAAGAAAACACAGTTGATGAATATGCCTTCTCTTTTGCAACACATCAAAGCTATACACATTACTCCGTGCAATTTCCAAATGAGGATGTATCTTTTAAGGTTTCCGGAAATTATGTGATTGAAGTGTGGGAGGAAGACAATGACACTTTGCCAGTAATAACACAAAGATTTTATGTGTGGGAAGATATAGCAGCAATCAGCGGGCAGGTCTTTCGTCCCAACCTGGTTACTTTCAGAACAGAATACCAGGAATTGAATTTTTCCGTTGACATAAAAACCCTCGCCATCACAAATCCCTATGATGAAATTCGGGTGGTTATGAAACAAAACAGTCGGGAAGATAATGCATGGCAGGAACTTAAACCCCGCTTTATTAATAACAACATTCTGTCTTATGACGATGATAACACTGTGTTTTTTGCAGGCAAAGAATACCGACGGTTTGATACCCGGACTTTACGTTTTCAAACTGACAGGATTGTGAAAATTGAGAAAGGCTATAAAAGGTATGATGTATTTGTAAACACGGATGAGAGCAGGAGTTTCAAACAATATTTTTATGAAAAAGACATAAATGGAAACTACATCGTTTTAGCAGACCTAACAAATGATCCGAATATTGAGGCAGATTATGCTTACATACATTTCACTCTGCAATATCCGTACTTCTTAAGTAATGGTGATTTTTATGTTGTAGGAGATTTTAACGGGTACAATATTTCTGAAGAGAACAAAATGGTATATGATTTTGATAAGCAAACATATAGCACAACGTTGTTTTTGAAGCAGGGTTTTTATAATTATCTCTATGCATTTATTGACAAAGAAAAACCTTTCCTTGATATGAGTTATGCAGAAGGAAATTATTTTGAAACTGAAAATGATTACCAGATATATGTATACCAGCATTCATATGACCGGGATTATGACAGGCTGATAGGTTATACCGTGCTGAATTCCATTAAGAGATAAAGTATAAGTGACGAACAACCGCACCCGATTGCATTGTGCACTGGATTGAAAACGATGCAGTTATGTTACATGTAAACTTTTTGAATACATTCTTATTATTACTATCTAAAATACGTCAATTTTAACTGTACATTATGCAAAAAACAATCCTTACTACCCTCACAGGATATAACCTCTGGGCTAATAAAAAGATTATAGAAACATTTCAAACTTTACCGGAGGGCTTGATAGATTCAGTGACAGAAAACAGTTTCCCTACTTTGCGCAAAACCATTTATCACATCTGGGATGCACAAGTTATCTGGCTGAACAGGCTGCAAGGTTCTTCACTAAGCGATTGGCCCAGTAAGGCTTTAAGCGATGATTTTGCAGGTTATGATACTTACTTCCTTAAAAACTCCGAAGAGTTTGATCAATTCGTTCAAGGTAAAAGTGAAGGCTTCCTTGCTTCTCCTATTTTTTACAGAAACCTCAGTGGCAAAGAGTTTCAAACAAAGGCATGGGAAATTATCCTGCATTGCATGAACCATGGAACCTACCACCGGGGGCAAATCATTACAATGTTGCGACAGCTGAAAGTAATGAAAGAGCTTCCTTCCACTGACATCATTTTTTATCTAAGGGATAAACTTTAATAAGAAACCTGCCTTAATTTTTTTCTTTTAAAAAAAATTACTTTTTATTTTTTTTGACGATGAATAAATTGTCTATACTTTTGCAGCCACCAAAAAAACTTCCAATGGCAAAATCAAAAAAGAAAGCTGCAAAAAAACGCCCTGCAGCGAAAAAACCTGCAAAGAAAGCGGCGAAAAAAAGCACTAAAAGAGCAGCGAAAAAAAGCGTAAAAAAAGTAGTTAAAAAAGCAGTTAAGAAAAAAGTGGCGAAAAAACCTTCTGCAAAAAAAGTTACTAAAAAGGCGAAAAAAACTACTGCCAAGAAATCTGTAGTAAAGAAATCAACAACAAAAAAAGCTGCTCCTAAAGTAGCTACACCTACTCCAGTAGCCCCTGTAGCTGAAACACCTATGGGAATGGGAATGTAAAAAATTGTTTTCTTCCAAAAAGGGACCCGGCATTACCCGGTTCCCTTTTTTTATGGATTCATTTCAACAGGCTTTTATTGTGTTGAAAGTGAAAGTTTTGCCTTGTCAGTAAATGGTAATTTTAATTTCATTGAATTGTCATTTCATTCCAGGCAATTATTATACAGGCTGTTTTATTTACCGTTTTTTGCAATACCAATGTAAAAAGATACGCCCGAAATTTTTCTTCAAATAAAGTTGGAGTTTTTACCCGAAATATGCCTAACTTTATATCTTTGACACAAATAATTTTTCACTTAAACAATTTGCTATGAAAAGATTGATTCTTTACTCATTTATTGCGCTATTCAGCACTTCTATGTTCGCTCAGAGTGCCCTGTCGCCAAAAGTAGGCCTTGGCCCTAAGCCCCTGCAAAAAGCACAAGGGGATGTGAACCTGGAAAATGAAACCATTTTCGATAACCCAATTGTAGTAACCGGATCTGCGGGTACTCCTGCTGAAGCTACTGGTGGTTCAAGAGCTTTAACAGTAGTTCCTCTTGGCCAGGCGGGTAATATTTTAACTGCTATTGTAGAGTCTTGTAACCAGGTTTCATATGTTCCTGAGATCAACTCTGTAACATTCACTCACAGACAAACCAGCGGTATACCCGGTGGAAGTGGTGGTGTTGACTTTGACTATTCTACAGATGGAGGAGCTACCTGGACGAATAACAATCATGTAACTCCTGATTTTAATGATGGAACTTATAGCGGAGTAGTTTCAGGAAACCGCTACCCGAACGGTACCTTGTATAATCCTCCGGGAAATACTGATCCTGCAAATGCTTTCAATGTATTCCTTGGTGTAGCACACGATCCTGTTTCAGGTCTTGCAGCATGGGGATGGCAATTCCAGGGTGCTGCAAGTTTTGACCTATCTCACCTGGAAGAAGCTTACATACAGTGGGAAGGAACATCTGAAGAATACATACCCGGTGGTTTGAATACAACAAGTACAGGTGGTGTGTATGGAATTTCTCCAAACATTAATAATACAAACGATGTTGCTAACGATTTTATCAACTTTACTGATATAAGACTTGTTGGCGCTGTTTGGAGTGATATCACATCTTCATTTATTTGGGGATATCAAAGCTGGGCACCAGATGTTTATACTTATGTTGATCCTGCTGATGGATCTACTCAAACTTATGCTGGTTTCGACTGGAACATTGCTTTTGGGCCCGATGGAATGACTGGGTATGCTGTACTCATCGGCGCTGAAGCAGGTGATGGTGCAGACATTGTATATCCAAGACCTATCGTTTATAAAACAACAGATGGTGGTGCTTCATGGAGTACATTACCTGCGTATAATTTTTATGAAAACCTTGACTTGCAGGAAGTAATTCTTACTACTCCTACAGGAGAAGCTGTACCTTATATGAGTGCTATTGACATAACTGTTGATAGTGATAACAGGCTGCATGTTTTCAGCGAAACCTATAGCAAATCAACTTCTGATAACGTTGCTGACTCCCTTTTCTTCATTTCTGGTTTTGATGATGGCGCAGGAGGATTCTTGCAGTACACTTGTATGTTACATATGACTACCACTGACGGAACTGACTGGACAGTACATAACATGGATAACTTTATAGAAAGTACTTACGTTCTTCCCGGTACTTCGCTTATTGCTTACAATTTCCGTCCTCAAATGGGTAGAAATGCTGATGGAAGCAAAGTATTTATGAGCTGGAGCCGTTCAGATACTACATTAACACTAACCAATGATATTCCTGATGTGTGGGCTGCAGGATATGACATCGCTTCAGGCGAGTATACACCCAATAAAAACCTTACTTCAGGTACCGAACTTGAATACACAGCTTTGTATCCATCTATGTCACCACTAGTGATTGAAGACGGTGATGACTTTGATTACGAATTACCTATTGCAATATGTAAACTCGGAACAAACACAGAAAGTGTTACTGATTTTTTCTACATGAAAGGCGTAGGGTTTAACGAAAGTGAGTTTGGTGGAGTAGCTGCTCCTGTGGCTGACTTTACTTTCTCAATTTCAACTTGCATAGTTGTTTTCAGCAATTCTTCCAGTGGTGAGATCACATCTTATTCATGGGATTTTGACGACGGTACAGCAACAAGTTCTTCAATTAGCCCAACACATACCTTCGATACTCCTGGAACCTATAATGTGTGCCTCACAGCAACAGGTCCGGGCGGAAGCAGCACAACATGTAAAGATGTTACGGTTGGTGATTGTGTTAGCGTTGAGGATGTATTACTTGCAAATGCTCTCACTGTTTATCCAATTCCTTCAAACGGGTTTGTAACAGTTGAGATAGCAGACAATGCAATTCATACTTCAGTAATAGAAGTAATGAATATGCTGGGAGAAACTGTACACAGTGCAGTTACAATGTCTTCCTCAGCTACACTTGACCTCAGCAACCTTGCTGATGGCAATTATATGCTGAAAGTGACTGCTGATAATGGTGGTGTAACTACCCGTCAGATCACAATTGCAAAATAATTTTTGCTTATCAATACTTTTCAACCACCTCCTGTTAAAGAACAGGAGGTGGTTTTTTTATTGTACCTGCCATTCTCCTATCTTTATAAAAAAACACAGTTATGATTTGGGATGATGATGCAGACGATGAACCGGGCGATATGAACGAAGATGAACTCCGGGAAGAGATGCGCCTGCAAGACGAACGCATTTACAATCTCCCTGTGATGAAAAAAGCTCAGGAAATAGTTCAACTGGTGGATAGCCTCTGCGATGCCATTCAACTGGATGATACAGACATAACTGAAGACAAAGAAAAATTATTCTTTCGACACATGCTGGAACAGATAAGGGGTGACTCTTACATTCTACCTTCTAAAATAGCCGGAGCAGAGGGCAGCGACCTATACAGCCTACGCATGGAAAATGCTGTGATCATTAAAAAAGCCGCCTGCGAAATTCGAAGCGCAACATACTCTCTAGAAATGCGGGAAGAAGCTGATGCAAAATACCTGGAAGTGATTCGAAATGAAATTGATTCCTTTAAACAAGTATTTTTACAATGGATACAAAGCTTCGACAAAAAGAATGATTTAGACGATGGCTGGGGCCTGTGGAAATAATTTTTTTTCTTTTCGTTCTTCCTGTTAATACCCTTCGTACATTTACATTTTCTAACATTTAAAAATCGATACTATGAAAATTAGAAACTTTATCATGGTATCCCTTCTCACACTCACTTATTTTCAAATTTACTCCCAACCCTGCGGACAGCATGTTACGCCACCGGGATTTTGTATTGATACGGTTCCTGCTGAAGCGATAGTTGTAAGTTCAGACATGACTATAGGCGCAACCGGCAGCCAGTGTTACTGGGTATGTGAAGGGGTAACCTTATCAATTTCCTCTATTGAAAGCGCCAACCTGAATATTGACATGGAAGCCAACAGTACGCTGAATTTTTCAGGCAGTGAATCTACCATTTGGGCGAAAGAAGGTTGTACAATCAATATAGGTTCCTGTTTTCCGCTTGTAAGGATAAAGATGGAGGACGACGTAGATGTGAATTTTGATGGAGGTGGCGCCCTTTGTATTATGATGGATACTTGTGAAGATGTATTGTTCAATTACAGCGAAGCGCCTTCTTCCGGCTGCGCCCTTGCAATTGAAGATGGTTCAGTAATCATTCCTTTTATACTTTTCCCTAATCCAGCAAAAGATTATCTCACACTACAATTTTCAGGAACCCCTTTCTCTGAAACAGTTTTTGAACTGAGTGACCTACACGGAAAAATAATTTTGCAACAGGTAATAGTGTATGCAGGAAAAGAATCTGAAACTATCAACTTACCAGCATTATCTGCAGGGATATATGTTGCAGGTTTTGCAGGCTCAACACAGTTAGTAATGATAGAATAGGCTTATTCCTTCATAAACTTTTCTGTAGCTACTCTTGCACCATCCTCAATTGTAATAGTATAAACTCCTACTGACAAGTTTGAAACATCAACAGAAAGTTGTTCTGATGTTTTTACAAACTGTTTCATCACTTCTTCACCGAGGGTGTTTGAAACTGTGATGTTTATTTCATTTGCAAAGCCGGTGGTTTCGATGAATAATACTGATTTAGTGGGGTTGGGGTGGATGAGTAGTAAATATCCATCTTCAAAATTTGAAATAGATGTGATCAAATCTTCTCCGTTGCAGTCTTCATCAATGCCGTTATACGAGGTTTCGGGGGCACCAGGGAAGATAGACGAATTATTATCATCGCAATCTGTATTATCAGAAACATAACCTATTATTGCTGCATAGCAGGATGTTGTATCAGTTAAACCATTACCATAATTGTCGCCGTCAGAGTCTATGTACAAAATAAAATAAGTTAATTCATCATCTATTGCTTCATCACAATCATCGTCGAGCCCATTACATATTTCATCAATTAAAGGATTAATTGCATTGTTATTGTCATTGCAATCAAAATAATTTTCTACATATCCTTCTGGCAAAGAACAGCCCAGAATAAACTCATCTGCATTTCCAAAACCATCTTCGTCAGCATCAGCAAAAAATGTTAATAAAAGGTCCTCATCAATATAACCGTTGCAGTTATCGTCAATCTCATTACATATTTCTATTGCATCAGGATTAATAATTTCATTTACATCGTTACAGTCAAGGTTATTTACAACATACCCTAAGGGCATTTCACAGTCAGTTATAAATGTGGTTGCATCACCAAAACCATCTTCATCAGCATCTAAGAAGAATATAAATACAAGTCCTTCATCTGCAACTCCGGTGCAATTATCATCTATTGTATTGCAAATTTCAGTTGCACCGGGATATATCAAAAAACTAGCGTCATTGCAATCTGTATTATTTAAAACATAACCATCTGGCATTTCACAAGTAAATACTGAGATAAATTCATTTCCATAACCATCTTCATCATTATCCGCATAATATGTTGCAAATAGTAATTCCTCATCAATATCTCCATCGCAATCATCGTCCAGGCTATTACATACTTCATCTGCAAAAGGATAAATTTCAGGATCAGTATCATCGCAATCATGATGATTATTTACATAACCATCTGGCAGCGTACATGCCAAAACAGAAACCAGTTCATTTCCGAAACCATCGCTATCTGCGTCAACATAGTATGTGTCCGGACTGCAATCTTCAGGAAAAAGTTTTATGACCCAATAATCTCCTCCATAACTTAATCCAACAATTGATTCGGTCTTATCTCCGGATATTATTGAATTGGAAGGTCCACCAAGTATAAATCCGCCATCATTTGTTGAATTAATACTCTTAAACCATTCAGTCCCCTCGGCTCCAATGTTATTATCCCATTCTATTAACCCAATGCCATTAAGTTTTACAATCCAAAAATCATTATTGCCATATACATTTTCACTTTTATCACCGGATGCCTCTGATCCTGAATCTCCGCCTATAATATATCCTCCTTCAAGTGTTTGGAAAATATGCTTTGGATAGTCCGCATTATTTCCACCTATAGTATTCTCCCATTCTATATTTCCAACTGAGTCAATTTTTACAATCCAATAATCAGAATAGCCTATTGTCCCTACTGGGTTTTCAGTTTTATCACCAGATATATATGAGGTTGATTCCCCACATATTATCGCCCCGCCATCCATACAATATTCAATATCTCTTAGGTAATCGTTGAAACTGCCTCCAATAGTATTTTGCCATTCTATTGTTCCAGTGCTATCAAGCCTTAATATCCAATAATCATTACCTCCAATACCTGCTTCAGTCTTATCGCCCGAAATACCTGCATTCGTATAACCACCTATTATACAACCCCCGTCATTTGTTTTATCTAAACCACCAAACCCATCATTCAATGTGGTACCGATTGTATTATCCCAAACAATATTTAATGCTGAATCAAGCTTTACTATCCAAAAATCACCCTCTCCGATACTATTCTCAGTCTTATCTCCCGAAATATTTCCATAACTTGTTGCTCCAATAAAATATCCTCCGTCATCTGCAGCTACAAAGTCAATCATATAATCCCAATTATCGCTACCGATAGTTTTTTGCCAGGTTATATTACCTATAGAATCTATTTTTAAAATCCAAAAATCCCCATTGTTTGTATCTTCAGTAAGATCTCCTGAAATACCTGAACTGGAGTTACTAGCCAAAATGTAATTCCCATCATTCAATTCAATAATATTCACCAAATTTTCCTGATAATCTCCACCAATAGTATTTTGCCATTCTATATTTCCAAGACTATCAAGTTTTAAAACCCAAAAGTCTGTAAACCCATTTCCGATTTCAATTTTATCTCCTGTATTAGTAGAACTTGAATTTCCTCCAACAATATATCCACCATCTGAGGTTTGAACAATATAAG
The DNA here is from genome assembly GCA_046160675.1 of Chitinophagales bacterium. Classification (GTDB taxonomy): domain Bacteria; phylum Bacteroidota; class Bacteroidia; order Chitinophagales; family BACL12; genus JACMJP01. The sequence goes on along the minus strand of JBJXHH010000052.1, from coordinate 3,302 downwards.
TTAATTCATCATCACCTTCACCGCCAATTACATTCTGCCACTCAATCTCCGGAGCGGTCTGAGTAAAGCAGTAAAAAACAGAAAGCTGGAAATGAAATGTGAAAAATAATTTCATATATACTTAATATTTGCTTACAGATGTAAAACTCAGTTGAATTTGTGGTTCAGGCAAGTACTATTTTGAACTGTTGTACAAGGTATTTATTGAACAAAATAGTATCAATGATTTGTTAATCAATAAATTACAAAAATAAAATACAAAGATAGTAACTTGTAGTGTAAAACCCTGTGTTTTTGCAACATTTCAACATTCCGAACACTTCATAAATTTTCATGCGCCTACAGAAACCCATTTTTTGGCTTCAGTAGCCCCTTTTACCGCCCCGGAAAGTTTTCTAACGGCTCCGTTAGGTTTCCTAACGGTGACGTTTTGTTTCAAATCCTCAAGGTTTTGTTTTAATACCATCCAGTCAGGTTTTTTTACCTCCTCGTAAATTAGTTTTCCGGGACAGGAAAGGAGGTAAACTGTCATATTTATAACAGTTTTCGCCCCGTTTATTGTTGTAAATACAGCTTAAACAACAATAGATGCCCCGTTTACAACAGTAAATACTCCATTTATAACAGTAAATGCCCTATACACAACAATACATACTGCGTTTACAACAGTATTTGCCTTGTTTACAACAGTAAATGCGTCATGTATTGTTGTAAATGCCGCATAAACAAGCATAAATGCCTCTCAAATAAGAGTAACTGCCCTGGAGATTTCCTGTTATATAGCTGTTTTCGGTTGAGCCGGGCAAAAAAATTTCCCGCAGATGGCGCAGATAAACGCAGAAAAAAACCTATCAGCGAAAATGAGCGAAATCTGAGGGAAACCGTTATTTACTTATACCATCAACGCAGCCAGCACTAGGCTCACTATACTCATCAGTTTTATTAAGATATTAATGGAAGGACCGGAAGTATCTTTAAATGGATCGCCCACAGTGTCGCCCACTACGGCGGCTTTGTGTGCATCGCTGCCTTTGTATTCCATTTTGCCGTTTATCTCCACCCCTTCTTCAAACATTTTCTTTGCATTGTCCCAAGCTCCACCGGCATTTGCCTGGAAAATGGCCATCAGCACCCCACTTACCGTTACTCCTGCAAGCAATCCGCCCAGCATTTCGGGGCCCATCAGTTCATTTCCTTCCGTATTTAATCCCAATACTTTTGGCGCAAACCCAACAATAACAGGAACAAGAACGGCCATCAACCCTGGTAACACCATTTCTTTCACGGCTGCATTGGTAGATATCTCCACACATTTTGCATACTCAGCTTTTCCTTCAGCAGCATTAAACGTATCCTGGTCAGCTTTGCTCCATTCACTCATTTCTTTTTCCCCGTTTCGTTTCATTACTTCCAGTGCCGCTTTCAGCGCAGGAATGTCAGCAAACTGCCGGCGCACTTCCCGTATCATACTCATGGCTGCTTTTCCTACACTCTGCATGGCCATTGCCGAAAACAGGAATGGCAGCATAGCGCCTACAAATAAGCCCGAAATGATGTGAGCTTTTGAAATATCAATAGAAGTTAAACCTGTAACCTGCATAAAGGCGCCGAACAATGCCAGCGCAGTTAATGCTGCTGAGCCGATGGCAAAACCCTTACCGATGGCGGCAGTTGTATTGCCCACGGCATCTAACTTATCAGTTCTGTGGCGTACTTCTTTGGGCAGATCGGCCATTTGTGCAATACCACCCGCATTATCCGAAATCGGCCCATAAGCATCTACTGCAAGCTGGATACCCGTGTTTGAAAGCATACCCACAGCTGCAATTGCTATCCCGTATAATCCGCCGAACATAAAAGAAATAATAATGGATGCTGACAAAATAAGAATTGGTAAAGCTGTACTCATCATCCCTACACTCAATCCAGCTATAATATTAGTAGCAGTTCCCGTACCTGATTGCTGCACAATTTTAAGGACTGGCTTTTTACCTGTACCTGTATAGTATTCTGTAATGAAACCAATGATAGTTCCTGCCAAAAGCCCAACAACAGTAGCAATGAAAATACCCACTGCGGTGATGGTCCTTTCAGTTCCATAAAGAAGGTCATTGAAAGTAAATTTTGCAGGAAGCATCCATGTTATGATGAAATAAGAGAGTACAACCATTGCTATTGAAGAGCCTATCGCCCCGCCGTTCAGTGCCTTTTGCGGGTTTCCGCCTTCCTTCACCCGAACAAAGAAAGTTCCGATGATGGATGTGAGGATACCAACGCCGCCAAGAACCAGGGGAAGCAACACGGCAGATAGTCCGTTAAATCCATCTTCCATGAAACTCATGCCGCTGTCAGCTATTGTTCCCAGCATAAATGCTGTTCCCAGTACCATGGAGCCTACAATCGCCCCAACATAACTTTCAAATAAATCGGCACCCATGCCCGCAACATCTCCTACATTATCGCCAACATTATCAGCAATAGTTGCAGGGTTTAATGGGTGATCTTCCGGGATACCCGCTTCCACTTTTCCAACAAGGTCAGCGCCTACGTCAGCAGCTTTTGTATAAATACCACCGCCTACACGGGCAAAAAGGGCGATACTTGATGCGCCAAAAGAAAATCCTGTAACAACGTTTATAACTTTAATAGCTGCGGCTTGTCCTTCAAAACCATACATGTTTGAATAAATGAGCAGCAATGAACCGAGGCCGAGGATTCCAAGCCCAACTACCCCCATACCCATTACCGATCCGCCACTGAAAGCAATTTCCAAGGCTTTTGATAAGCCTGTGCGGGCTGCATTGGCTGTGCGAACATTCGCTTTTGTAGCCACCCGCATGCCGATAAACCCGGCAAGTGCGGAACAAAATGCACCAACCACAAATGACAAACCTACCAGGGGGGAAGAGTTTTCCTCGCTTGCACCGGATAAACCCAGCAGTATGGCAACTATTATCACAAAAATGGCAAGTACCCTGTACTCAGCCCTGAGGAATGCCATGGCACCCTGAGAAATTGCGGCAGCTATGCCCTGCATTTTGGCATCTCCGGGGTCCTGTTTTGCCACCCAGGCGCTTTTCAGATAGGTAAAGAGCAATGCAATGACCCCAAGCACCGGGATCGCATAAAGAATCATGTTTACGTCCATAGAAAGAGTAAAATTTTAGGTTCTGATTTTTTTTCGAGCGGCTAAAATAGGGAATTGTAGGGAGATGGAGTGGAAAAAAACCTGTCAGACATGTTTACAGACCGGGAAAATATTGGGCGAAAAGGTTGATGTTAAGTTTCTTTCATGCAGTATG
>JBJXHH010000051.1:0-16044 GCA_046160675.1 Chitinophagales bacterium | reverse complement strand
TTACCGAAATTTTTTGTGCGCTGGCTGCCTGTTAATAAATTGGGATCATAAGTTGGTGAACTAACCAGGCAAAGGATTTCTCCTGTTGAGGGTTCAATAGCAACAACTGCTCCCCGTTTGTTTTGCATTAATTGCTCAGCATACAATTGTAATTCAATATCAATACTAAGAGTTATCGGTTTACCTGCTGTTGCAGCTTTATCATTATCTCCATCACCTAGTCTGCCAAGTAGGTTCCCTTTTGCATCTACCACCATGTATTTATAGCCATTATCTCCCCGCAAGATATTTTCATAACTTTTTTCAATGCCGCTTTTACCAATGTAATCCCCACTCTTATAATATCCTTTGTTGTTTTTGATGTCATTAGAATCAACTTCAGCAACATATCCAAGTAATTGAGCACCTGCAGCATAATTGTATTTCCTAACAGTTCTGATCTGTGAAAAGAAGCCAGGGTATTTGTATAATAATTCTTCGATCCTACCAATTTCTTCTCCCGAGAGATTTGTTATAAAAACAGAAGGAAGCCAGGGCGCATAGCCTTGTTTTTGTTTGAGCTTTTTGAGTGTCTTATCAAAAGTTTCTCTATCAATACCAACAAGATCACAAAAACCGAGCGTATCAAAATTTTTAATCTCTTGCGTTACCACCATGATATCATAATTAGGCTGGTTGTAAACGACTAGTTTACCGTTTCTGTCATACATTGGGCCCCTGTCCGGGTAGATGGTAATTTTTCTGTAAGCCCTGTCGGCAGCTAATTCTTTATAATCGTCATTTATTACCTGCAGGTAAAACAAGCGAATGATGTACAGTAAAAAAATAGAAACAACAAGTGCCTGGATGAAGTAACTTTTAGATTTGCCAATGTTGCTTATTACACTCATATGCTTATCTCTTTTCTTTTTTGCTTGTGAAAAGGAATGTAAGAATCAATATTAAAACTGTAGAAATGATTCCGCTACAAAGGATAGTTAACAAAGTATAACCAAGGTGTTTGAAAGACAATATCTCAACAAAAAAATACACGGTATGATGCACGAAGATCATACTGACAGAAAAAACAGCGAACCAAGCAATGCTTAAATGCTTTACACCAGGGGATATAACGGCTTCATAACCAGTTGGTGGTGTAAGTAGTTTTAAAATCTCAGGCCTCGCAAAGGCAATGACTACGCAGGCTGCAGCATGCATGCCCGGTGTATTATTAAACATATCAACGAGTAATCCGATGGCAAATGCTATCATCATTGTCAGCCATCTTGGGGTTGTAATTGGCAGCATGAAAATGAACATTGGGTAAACGTAGGGATGCAAATACTTCCCAAGTTCAAGATTATTGAGCACAAGAATTTGAAAGGCAAGAAGAAATGCCAGTCCAATCAGCTTGAGTATCCAATCAATTACCTGCATTTTCTAGAGCTTGTTCTTCCACCTGTTGTTGTTCTTCTTTGCGCAGATAGTTTACTACATAAACTGTCTGCAACCTGTTAAACTGAGTAGAAAGGTTTACTTGCAGGGTATAAAAATTGCTGGATTTTTCTTTTCCAAAATCCTGCAAAGTGCCTACAATAGTTCCGTTTGGGAATAGTTGTGAGAAGGCTGTTGTAATTACAGTATCGCCAACAAACAACTCACCCGGTTCTGAAACATCAACCATTGTTACTCTACTTGGGTCCCCAATTTCCCAGCGAATGTTTCCCTGAACATTATTTTTTTTAAGGGCGGCTCTTGTAAAAAAATTTCCATGTAACACACTCATTGCTACACTATAATTTTCTGAAACAGAAATAATTTTCCCGCAAATGCCATTAGCTGTTATCACTCCCATGTCCCGGGAGATGCCGTGTTTACTTCCCCGGTTTAATGTGATGTAATTGTTCACTTCAGTAAAAGAGTTAGAAATTACTTCAGCGGGGATATAAGTGTACAAAACTGTTCCGGAAGAATCTTTTTTGTCATATACTTTCACAGTATCAAACTGAATGGATTGCTGAATTTTCGAACGCAAAAAAGCATTCTCTGCCTGTAGGCTGTCGTTGATCTCCCGTAGGGCAAGGTATTGCGTCATGTTACCGTAAGTATTTAGAACATCACCGGAAACATTGTTTGCAGTATTCAGAAAAAAAGTTTTGTGATAAGCATTGTTATTGAAGATGAGCCAAAAGCAGGCTAACTCCAGCAAAAGAAATAAAATGATGGCATGGTTACGAAAAACGAAAAGGAAAAAACTACGCATTCAGCGCAATAGAAATTTATTTATCCAATGAATAATGCCTGGTAATGTTCTCTGTCTTTCAGGGCGATACCTGTACCTCTCACAACTGCCCGCAGTGGATCATCAGCAACATGCACCTGAAGTTTTGTTTTTTGAGCGATACGTTTATCTAACCCTCTCAATAATGCGCCGCCTCCTGTAAGGTGAATTCCTTCCCTCTGAATATCACTTGCCAGTTCAGGCGGGGTTGTTTCCAAGGCTTTCAATATCGCTTCTTCCACTTTTGAGATCGATTTATCCAAAGCATGCGCAATTTCTGAATAGGTAACTACTAATTGTTTTGGAATACCCGTCATCAAATCCCTACCGCTTACCTGGTAATCTTCTGGGGCTTCATCTAATTCAGTAATTGCTGAACCAACATTTATTTTAATTGCTTCAGCAGTTCTTTCACCAATTAATAAGTTATGCTGGCGGCGCATATAGTCAACAATATCAGCTGTAAATTCATCACCGGCTACTCTTATACTTTGGTCACAGACAATTCCACTCAAAGCAACTACTGCTATTTCAGTGGTTCCACCACCAATGTCAATAATCATGTGTCCTACGGGTTCTTGAACATCCAATCCTATCCCCAACGCCGCTGCCATCGGCTCTTGTATGAGATACACTTCCTTTGCACCGGCTTGTTCGGCGCTGTCTTTTACAGCTCGTTTTTCAACTTCTGTAATACCCGAGGGGATACAGATAACCATGACCAGGGAAGGTTTGAACAAACGATTTTTTGGGAATATCATCCCGATTAAACCTCTAATCATACTCTCCGCAGCCTGGAAGTCAGCTATTACTCCATCTTTCAATGGTCGGATAGTTTTGATATTCTCATGTGTTTTTTCATGCATCTGCATTGCCCGCTTGCCTACAGCTATGATTTTTTCTGTTTTGCGGTCAATAGCTACTATAGAAGGTTCATCTACCATCACTTTACCATGTGCAATTACTAGTGTATTTGCAGTACCTAGGTCAATGGCAATTTCCTGAGTGAGAAAATTAAATAGTCCCATTTAGAAGTTTAGTTAGTTGTTTTTCGTTTAAATCTTATTTTGATACAACCTGAAAAGTTTCATTTTCTGAATAACTCTATTCCCATGTAATGCAAACTTATCATGACTCAATGCTTAAAATGCCTCGTTCCGCTCATAACCATTGCCATACTGTGTGTATCACAAAATTCAATAGAGTCTTGATCTTTTACAGATCCGCCCGGTTGAATTACAGCATGTATACCTGCTTTATGAGCTATTTCCACACAATCGGGAAAAGGAAAAAAAGCTTCACTAGCCATCACAGCCCCATCCAGTTCAAAATTAAAATGTTTTGCTTTAATAATAGCTTGTTGCAAGGCATCTACTCTTGATGTTTGCCCGGTACCACAGCCTATAAGTTGCTTATTCTTCACTATTGCAATTCCATTTGATTTCAGATGTTTTACAATTTTCTCAGCAAATAATAGATCTTCCATTTCTTTCTCAGCCGGATGTTTTTTTGTTACAAACTGTAAATCGTTTTTTGAGGATGTTTTATTGTTTCTGTCTTGAACAAGTAATCCATTCAATAATGTTTTTGTTTGTATTGAAGGAAAATTGAATAATTTTTGTTTCAGGAGGATGCGGTTTTTCTTTGTTTGCAGAACGACCAATGCTTCAGGCTCAAATTCGGGGGCAATCAAAACCTCAAAAAATAACTTGTTGATCTCATAAGCTGTATTCAGATCAATCTTAGCATTACTGATAAGAACACCACCGAAAGCGCTTAACGGGTCAGCTTCCAGAGCTTTTTCATAAGCTTCTAAAACCGATGCCGAAGTAGCGATTCCGCAAGAATTGGTATGCTTTAAAATGGCAAAAGTTGGCTGATGATCCATTACAAATTGTTCCTGAAATTCTTCCATCAGGTACACAGCACTTTCTACATCCACCAAGTTATTGAAAGAAAGTTCTTTACCATGTAGCCGGTCAAACACTTCATGTAAATTTCCAAAGAATGCAGCTTGCTGATGCGGATTCTCCCCATAACGTAAAACCTGTTTTGGAGTATAACGGGAAGTGTGATTTTCATTATTATTAAAGAAAGTGAAAATTGCATCATCATATATTGATGTAATAGCAAATGCTTTCTTGGCAAAGTATTTTCTTTGACCGAATTGAGAAACGCCTTTTTGTGTTTCTAAAATTTCCAATAACTCTGCATAGTCTTCTTTTGAGGCAATTATGAGAACATCCTTACAGTTTTTTGCTGCGGCTCTAATGAGAGAAACTCCGCCAATGTCAATTTTTTCTATGATCTCAGCTTCATCATTTGTATTCCGAACAGTTTCTTCAAAAGGGTAAAGATCAACCAGCACCAGGTCAATCGGAGGGATACTGTATTGCTCCATTTGCATCACATCTTCCTGCATCTCTCTGCGCCCTAGAATTCCACCGAAAACCTTGGGGTGCAAGGTTTTTACCCTGCCGCCGAGGATGGAGGGATAGGAGGTTAGGTTCTCTACGGACTGCACAGGTATCCCCATTTCCTGAATAAATTTTTCAGTACCTCCTGTAGAGTAAATAGTAACACCAAGAGCATGCAATTTCTGAAGGATGGGATCCAGGTTGTCTTTATAAAAAACAGAGATGAGAGCAGATTGAATAGTTACCGGAAATTGCATTGAAGACTGCCTGGAAAATTGATGAACAAGCAGGTGCAAAGTTAGAAGAAAGGTTTTGTATTCTTTCTAATTCTGATGAAAGAATTTTTTGCTCATCTTGCACTACCTTTTTTCTTTTTCCAAAATATATTTTTCAATCACTCCTGGAAAAAATTCAAACTCCATTTGCCTTACTTTTTGTTCTATAGTTTCAACTGTATCTTCTCTGAAAACCGGAATTGACTTTTGAAAAACAATCGCCCCCTGGTCATACAATTCATTTACTTCATGAATAGTTATGCCGGTTTCTTTTTCTTTGTTTTCTATTACTTTTTCATGTACATATCGTCCGTACATGCCCCTGCCGCCATATTTTGGCAATAAAGCCGGGTGGATGTTGAGGATACGATGCCTGAAAGCCTTTACCAGTAAGGGATCCAGTAGTTTCAGATAACCCGCAAGAAGAATGTAATCTGTGTCGTATTTCCGCAGAAAAGCGATGAACTCTTCAGCGGTTTCCTCAGCTTTTTGCAAAAGGAACTTAATAGGGATTTCATGCTTTTCCGCAACTTTGCAAACACCTGCTTGAGGGTTATTACAAACAATCAGATTGATTTTGATGATAGGGTGCTGATCGAAATACCTGATTAGGTTTTCAGCATTTGTTCCTTTACCTGAAGCAAAGATGGTAACACCTATCTTTTTTTCTGAAGAAGTATTAAAGCCCGAATTCATCAATCAATATCTTTTGGAAAAAATCAGCCATGTTTCCGAATCCGTCAAGTTTTTGTAATTCCAATGTTGAAATCACAAAATTTGTTGTGCCGCCCAGGCTGTTCTTTTTTGCTATAACAGTAGAAATGCCATCCCAAGGTGAGAAAGTGAGTGTGATATTATCCTTGGCCGTCAGTTGAGCATGATACAATGCTACAGCCCCCGGCTGGAGGGTGATAGGTTTCACAATTCCTACAATAGAAGTACCCTTAAGTGCCGTGTAGCCTGCTTCTTGAGGGATAAGCTCTGCGTCAAGGTCAAGGATGAGAGTGGTATCAGAAGGATCAACTAACGATGCAATTGGCGTAAAATCGAGGAAATTACTCAGCGGGTCAAAAGAGGAAGAAATATAGACACTCATAAGCATCTTGCCGCCGCTGCTAAAAAATGTACTACTCGTTTTTTGCGCAAGAGAAAAAGAATTATCGGCATCATTACTGAACCACAGAATGACGTCAAACAGGTTAAATATTTTTTCCTGGGTGATGTTATCTGCGCTTTGCTGAGTGTAAAGTCCGCCCACTTTTTCAAATACTTGCATGGTGTCTACAGTAGAGAATCCGTTTTCTGAAAGGTTACCTGTGTAAAAATCCAAGGGCGATGAAGTTGTATAGCCATCAACTAACAGAATATTGCTGTTTACTTTTTTTACAAATACAGAATCGGAGATGGCAAAGGCAGATCTTGCATTACTCTGATCAATCGCCCGGATGTATAACCTATTCCAAGCATTGGCAGTTAACCCTCCAATCGCATCCTCTTCAGCTACTGTATTTGCATTTACAAAAACATTACATGTAAAATTTTCTGCAGAAGCGTCTAGCGCTTCAAATATTGCTGATGTTGCTGTTCCTTCAAGAATATAAGGCGATTCAGTAGTATCGTTAAAAAACAACTCAAAATAAGAAATGTTATTATCCCCATCCGGGTCGCCCGCACTCCAGTAATATTTTAAAACCGGAAAACTCTTCTTAGGATTATTTATGCCTGGTACAAGTACTATGGTTGGAGGAGAATTTTTTACAGGGATGATAAGTTGTGCCGGGGTTGGATCTTTCAACTCATGATTGTCAATAGCCCGGATATGAAAAACATAATTTGCAGAGTCCTCACCCGCAGCGGGCGAAAGTATAAATGTGCTGTCCTGCCGTTCGATGTACTTCCAGTTTGTAGTTTCTGTGAGTTCTGCATCAAAGGAATATTCAAACCCAATAACATAACCGTCAGCATCATCACCCCACCAATTTAAAGTCACCTGGCTGGTGAGCCTATCTTCCCCAACTCTGATAATTGTATCAATGATAGTATATGTTTCAGGTGCAAGATTCGTAAACTGCTCACCTTCAAAACTGGTTTTGCATGAAGATAAAGTGCTGAGCAGGGCAACAGGAAGTATGCTGAAAAAAACGAGACTGCGCATTTCACTTGCGAAGATAAAGGGTTATAAGGTAACGCTTATCTTTACACAAGTTTTTATCAAAATGAGTGAGCCAAAATATTTTCTGCATGCATCATCAGTTGTAGATGCTGGGGCTGAAATAGGCGCCGGCACTAAGATTTGGCATTTTACACATATCAGCGGGAAAAGTATAATAGGAGAAAATTGTAACATCGGGCAAAATGTTTTTATTGCTGATGAGGTAGTTTTGGGTAGCAATGTAAAAGTGCAGAATAATGTATCTGTGTATACGGGTGTTGTGTGTGAAGATGATGTATTTCTGGGACCTTCAATGGTTTTTACAAATGTGATAAATCCCAGGAGTAATGTTGTGAGAAAGCATGAATATAAAAAAACTTTTGTGCGCAAGGGCGCAACTATTGGTGCAAATGCAACAATATTATGCGGAATTGAAATTGGAAAATTTGCGTTTATTGGCGCCGGGTCTGTTGTTACAAAAAGTGTAAAAGATTATGCACTTGTTGCAGGAAACCCAGCAAGGCAAACCGGCTGGATGAGTGAGCACGGTTCAAAGTTAAATTTTAACAAAGAGGGGTTTGCTGAGTGCGAAGAGTCGAAAAAAAAATATCGTTTACTGAATAATTCGGTAGAAAGAATTTAAATGGCCAAAGTAAAATTTGCTATACTTGGTTGCGGGCATATTGGGAAAAGACATGCCGATGTAATCCTTCAAAATCCGGATGCCGAGCTTATTGCTTTATGTGATGTGAAAACGAAAGAAGAACTTGAACTTGAAAAATTTGATGTGCCCTTTTTCCACCATATTGATAAACTGCTCAATAGCGGTATTGCATATGATGTTGTAAATATTTGTACACCAAACGGGTTGCATGCAAAACATGCATTAGCTGCCTTGCATACAAATCGGAACGTTCTTATTGAAAAACCCCTAGCACTGAAGGCGGAACATTGTAAATGGATCATTCAAAAGGCAAAAGAAAAAGAAAAAAAAGTTTTTTGTGTAATGCAAAACAGGTTTTCGCCACCAGCTGTCTTGCTAAAAGAACTGATTTCAAAAAATATTCTCGGAAAGATATATATGCTTTCCGTCAACTGTTTCTGGAACAGGGATGAAAGATATTATACCGGTAATACCTGGCATGGAGCACAAGAACTTGATGGGGGAACATTGTTCACTCAGTTCTCTCATTATATTGATCTGCTTTACTGGTTGATAGGGGATATTGAAGATATTACAGCACAATTTGCAGATTTTAATCATCAAAAACTCACAGACTTTGAAGACAGTGGAAGCTTTCAGTTTCGGTTTCAAGAGAAAGCAATAGGCACATTCCAATATTCAACTTCTGTTCTAGATAAAAATTTTGAAAGTAGCATTACTATCATAGGGGAAAATGGAACTATAAAAGCAGGAGGCCAATACATGGAGGATATTATATATTGTAATATAAAGAACTACCAGCCTCCGGATTTGCCTAAAACAAACAAAGCGAATCATTACGGAGCTTATACAGGGAGCGCAGCAAATCATCAACAGGTTATTCAAAATGTAATTGATGTATTTCAAGAAAAATCTTCCATGGCTGCTACAGCTGAAGAAGGAATGCAAGTGGTGAATATCATTGAAAGAATTTATTCACTTCGGCCTGCATCAGTATTAAAATCCTGAAACTCTGTGGGGAATTCAAAAAATACTTCTTCAGAATATGCCGTATTTCCACAATGGTATGTGTTGTATGTAAGAAGCCGGGCTGAAAAAAAAGTGAGAGATCGCCTGGAAAAAAATAGCATAGATGTTTTTCTTCCTTTGATAAAAGTAGTTCGGCAATGGAGCGATAGGCGAAAACAAGTTCAGGTTCCCTTGTTCAACGGGTATTTATTTCTTTTTATCGATCCCGGACAATTTTCTTTCGTAAAAATGATAGAAGGGGTTGTAGGATTCGTAAAACAAGAACATAAAAATGCCACAATAAGCGAAGAAGAAATATCTACAATCAGAAAATTTCTTGAAACAGGAATTCATATAGAAACTGAGAATGATACTTTTTTGCCCGGCGAAAAAGTGAAAATCAATTTCGGCCCTTTAAAAGGATACACCGGCGAATTAATAGAAATAAAAAATGAAAAACAATTTATTGTCAGGCTTTCAGTCATCCACCAGGTTTTGAAACTTTCTGTTCCGGTGCATTATCTGCAAAAAGTTTAGTTCATTTTAATTTCTTTCAAATGCACTTCATCAATATAATCAAAATGAAATTTTTTTCTGAATATCCAGAATTTAGTAAGTGTCAATTCACCGGATAATTCAAACGGAATACCTTTATCCGAAAAAATAGCCTCAAGCCCTGGTTTTGCAAGTGTTCCCAACTGCGTTATGCTTGTTCCGATTTCAATCGGCAAGACAAAGTCACTGTGTTTTTTCATACGTACTTTTTCTTCCAGGGCAATATTCCCTATAATAATATTATTTACAGTTAAAGCAATATCCATATTTTTTAATGTAGCTCCGATGGGGTTCGGGTTATACAAATGCAGATTCAAATTTACATTTGGAGCAGTGCTTAAACTCTCCAACTGAAACCCGTCAAACCCTTTGTAATCAAGAGTTTTTAAAGATGCACAGGATGTAAAAACTGAAACGAATATGGCAAATAGAAATTTAGACATGATGTATTATTGATAAACGCTATACATTAAAATTAATTTTATGTTATTGGTTAATTGTAAAAATAATTACTTTTGAACACTGCTTCATAGTGACCTCTTTAATGTCATATCCGAATGAACAAGAGATCTTGAATCTCATGCATACCAGCCCCGTAGATGCAGTAAAAAAGTTGTTTGAAATCTATTCCCCAATGTTATTTGGGCTCATCTGTAGAAAAATAACAGAGAGGAAACTTGCTGAGAAGATATTGAAGGAAACTTTCAAAAAAGCATACCATGACTTCAAGAGTGTAAATGGTAGCATTACAATATGGATATTCCAGATTTCAAGAGAAATATGTCAGGTATTAACAAAAAACTTGACAGAGATAGAAAACGTATATACCGGCGAATCCACCCATGAGAAGGTTATACGACTAGTTGTTTGTGAAGGTGAAAGTTTACCCATTGTAGCAAGCGAACTGAATATGAATACAGAAGAGTTAAAAATAATTTTAAGAGAAGCATTGCAAGATTATAAAATGCAACCGATATAAAGAATGGAGGTAAATGATCTACTGAAGAGTGGAATTTTAGAGATGTATTGTCTGGGTGTTGCTACACAAGAAGAAATGCAGCTTGTAAAGCAATATGCGGAAGTACATCCTATTATCCGGAACGAAATTGCTTCAATAGAAGAAGCACTTGTCAGCTATGCTTTCTATGTTCACAAGCAACCTTCAGGAATCGTAAAAGAGGGTATCATAAATAGAATACTGCAAGAAGAAGCTTCCGTTACAGGATTACCCCAGTTACTTTCAGAAAAATCGACATTGGAAGAATGGAAAACCTATCTTGAAAATAACAAAATCAGGAAACCTGATGGAGATGAGGCATTATATATGGTTGAGTTTTCAAAAACACAAAATATTACAACTTATATAGCATGGGCTGAGCCCGGCGCATTTGTGGAAGAGGAGCATGCAGATGAATTAGAGCGCCTTTTTATGTTGCAGGGAAATTGTGAAATAGAAGTAAACGGAATAAGGCATTTTTACAAAGAAGGAGATTTTGTTGAGATTAAAAGAAATACTTTACACAAGGCAGTAGCAGTTGGTGAACGAACCATGATACTCATTGGGCAACGTTATGCTGCTTAGAAGAAATTCCCCGGATTTTATAAGTGAATTTATTTTGCAGGCAATGTAAAAATAAAATTACTACCCCCGTTATTATTGCTTTCAATCCAGATCTTCCCCCCAAATTGGTCAATAATTTTTTTGCAAATTGTTAATCCAATGCCTGTACCTGAATATTCATTCCTGGTGTGCAGGCGTTGGAATATTTGAAAAACTTTTTCTCTGTATTCTTCCCCGATACCGATTCCATTATCTGAAATAGTAAATTCGAAAAAGCTTTTTTTCTTCGTACAAGATATTTTTACGGTGGGTGTTTTGTTTTCGTTATATTTTATAGCATTGCTGATGAGGTTTTGAAACAATTGCAACATTTGTGTTTCTTCCCCATTTACAATCGGCAGGTTCTTAAAAGTGATCTTCGCATTCTTTTCTTTTATGCTTGAATCGAGATTCGTGAGTGTGAGGTGCATTACTTTATTCAGGTTCACAGGTAGTGTATCTGAAACATAATTAATGTGTGATAAAGTTAGAAGATCATTCACCAGGTTTTGCATTGTAATGGTTCCCTGCACCATGAATTGCAAGTATTCTTTTTCATTTTCATCCAATTTTTTTGAAATGCTTCTTTCCAACAGCTTTGCATAAGAAGATACCATACGCAGTGGCTCTTTCAAATCATGTGAGGCAATATGTGCAAATTGCTTGAGTTGATTGTTAGAAACCTCCAGTTGTGTTGCATAAGTTTCTATCTCTTCATTTTTTTGCCGCAGTAGCTTGGCTTCCTTATCCTTTTTTTCCAGTTCAAATTGGTTGCGGGCTTTAGCAATGGCGAAGGTCTTTTCATCATTAAAATGTTCAATCAGGGTTGCAGCATATTTTTTTTGATAATCAAAAGCCTTCACAAAATCCCCCAGTTTTTCATACACATCTGAAATGTATTGAAATAGAGTGGTGAGAGATGGTTTTACACGAATTTGTAAGAATATTTTTTCAGCCTTTTTATAGTTAGCCAACGCTTTTTCAAACTCATTATTTGTGTAATAGGCTTCGCCAATTTGCTGGAATGTATGTCCGGTGTGAAAGGTGCTGTTTATCTCTTTATTAATGAGTTTTGCCTCTTCAAAATATTGTAATCCTTCAGAAAGGCGATTCATTTTGCTGTATACCAACCCGATGTTGGAGCAGAAAATGGAAAGATACGTTTGCGCATTGCTTTGTTTTGAAAAATCATAAGCCTTTAATAAATATTCAAGGGATTTCTGATACTCTTTTTTCTTGTAGTGGAAAACAGCAAAAGAATTGAAACAATTTGAAATGCCTGATTTATCGTTTACTGATTCATAAAGCCGAAACGCTTTATGCAGGTATTCTTCCTGGGTAAACTCAACGCCTTCCTGATTAAACAAAATGAACAAATTGTAATACGTAGAGGCCAGCCAGCGTTTTTCATGTTCCTTCAAGTGATTTTTAAATTCCAATTGCCGAACTCCCATCAAGTACTCTTCCTGTGCATTGATTTGCTCCCCTAAATACTGATTAGCCCGCCCTTTGTTCAAATGATAATAAGGTTCAATGTTTTTCCTGAATAATCCTGAAGTAAGATTGTAACCCTTATCACAGAGTTTTACTGACTTGTGATAGTCATTCTCAGTGCTGCATACATAATGTGCAAGTTCAATATTGGCAAGGCCTTCGTAGTTTTTATTCTCAATGCTTCGAGCAAGCTCAATCATACGCAAGGCAAGTGGCTGAATTCTCGCCGCATTCATCCTTGTTTCCACACGAATTTGTGTAGCAAGCTTTTTCAGCTCATTTAAAACATCTGGTTTAAATGAAACTTTTGATTTATTCTGAAGAGCTTTTTGGGGCATGCTTCCTTTTCTTATTGCGGGGTGTGTTTTGGGAGGTTCTGCGACAATTTGTCACACACAAATATATGGCATTTGCTTTGAAAAACCCAATGCAAAACATTCATTAAAATGACCACAGAAAAAGGAACAATCGCCGTACAAACAGAAAATATATTCCCCATCATCAAAAAGTTTTTGTATAGCGATCATGAAATATTTCTCAGGGAACTGATCTCAAACGCAGTAGACGCTACTCAAAAGTTAAAAAAACTTGCTTCGCTTGGGGAAATAACAGGCGAAATTGGTGACACAAAAATTGAAATTAGCATTCAAAAGAAGAAAAAAACAATTACCATCTCTGATAAAGGCATTGGGATGAATGCTGATGAGGTGAAAAAATATATTAACCAGGTTGCCTTTTCAAGTGCAAATGATTTTTTGGCGAAATATAAAGGCCTGGAGGATGGTAAAGGAATTATTGGCCATTTTGGGCTGGGATTTTATTCCGCTTTTATGGTGGCTGATAAAGTTGAAATAATCACAAAATCATTCAGGCAAGAAGATGAAGCTGTAAAATGGATATGCGACGGAAGTCCCGAATTTACACTTACTGCAGCTGATAAGAAAGAACGAGGAACAAAAATTGTTTTATATATAAATGATGAGTCAAAAGAATTTTTAGAAGATAGCAGGATTGAAAATTTGCTAAACAAGTATTGTAAATTTTTGCCAGTAGAGATCCAGTTTGGAGAAAAAGATTCAGCCCTTGTAACTGAGAAGGGCGAAGAGGGTAAAAAAATTAAGGTCCCGAATATTATTAATAATCCCACACCGGCATGGACAAAGAGGCCCTCTGAACTTGCAGAGGAAGATTATAAAAACTTTTATACAGAACTCTATTCTTTCAGCGAACCGCCCTTGTTTTGGATTCATCTGAATGTTGATTATCCCTTTAATCTTACAGGTATACTCTATTTCCCCAAGATCAAAAAAAGTTACGAGATACAAAAAAATAAAATTCAGCTCTATAGTAACCAGGTGTTTGTGACTGACGAAGTGAAGGAGATTGTTCCTGAATGGCTTACACTACTGCACGGAATTATTGATTCTCCCGATATACCATTGAATGTTTCCAGGAGTTATTTACAAAGCGACCAGAATGTAAAAAAAATTAATAATTACATCACAAAAAAGGTGGCCGAAAAACTGGAAGAATTGTTTAAAAAAGACAGACCGGATTTTGAAAAGAAATGGGAAAACAGCTCAGTAATTATCAAATACGGAATGCTGAGTGATGATAAATTTTATGAAAAGGCATCCGCATTTTGTCTTCTTCAAAACACAGAAGGGAAGTGTTTTACCATTGATGAATACAAAGAACATATAAAACATAACCAGGAAGATAAAAACAAAAACCTGATAGCTTTATATACTGGAAACCCTGTTGAACATCATACATACATAGATGCTGCAAGGAACCGGGGCTATGATGTTTTGCTCACTGATGCTGTAATTGACAGCCATTTCATCGGGTTTCTCGAACATAAAGTTCCCGGATTGCAGTTTAAAAGGGTAGATGCTGATACTGCGGATAAACTGATTGATAAGGATGAAAAAATAGAATCTGTACTTTCAGAAAGCGAACAAAATTCTGTAAAAGAATTATTTGAAGCAGTTATTGATCAGAATGCCGGAACAGTTACACTGCTTGCACAATCCCCGGATGATGCCCCTGTGAGTATTACCAAACCCGAGTTTATGAGAAGAATGAAAGAAATGAGTTATATGAACGGGATGGATTTTGCTGCAAGTATGCCTGATCAATATCATCTTGTTGTAAACACAAATCATCCTGTAATAGGTAAGATGTTAAAATTGGGCGACGAAGAAAAACAAAAGAACGTAAAACAATTATACAATCTGGCCTTGCTTTCACAAGGAATGCTGAAGGGAAACGAGTTGACAGAATTTATCAAAACGAATTTTGCAAAACTGTAACTCTCAGGGCGCAAGCCTTTTAATTTTCCAACTTTCCTCTTTTGATTTTATAAACTGTAACCTGTCGTGCAGCCTGTTTTCCCGTCCTTGCCAGAATTCAAACATATCAGGAATTAGAATGTATCCTCCCCAGTGTGCAGGTCGTTTTTTGGTTTCATTTAAATCCATTTCCAGATATTTTTTTTCAAGCCATTCCCTGGATTCAATTACTTCACTCTGGGGTGATACAATAGCGCCCGCCTGGCTTCCAACAGGGCGAGAAGAAAAATAGGCATCACTTTCTTCGGCAGAAATTTTCTCAATACTTCCTTCTATCCGAACCTGCCTTTCTAAAATACCCCACCAGAAATTTAAGCAGGCGAAATTATTATGCGCAAGGTCTTTTCCTTTCTTAGAAAGGTAATTGGTAAAAAAAACAAAGCCTTTCACATCAAAATCTTTCAGCAAAACAACTCTTGATGAGGGCTTTGCTTCCGCAGACACAGTAGAAAGTACCATCGCATTCGGCTCACTCACATCTGCCTCCTGTGCATCCTGAAACCAGGCTGCAAATTGCACAAAGGGAGAACTTGAAACGGAAGAAATATCAAATTCTCCTTTCTTATAATTTTCCCTCATGTTTTGTAGTGCATCAATTTTTTTCATAAAATATTTATTCAAAATTGCCCTTTTTACAAATGTTGTCAAAATATTTTTTCAGGATTATTTAATAAACCCTACTTTCGTGCGTTCAGACAATAAATGAAAAATTTTCACAGGTTGTTTTTCCTGAGCTGTATTTCTTTTACTTGTATTTACAAGCCGGCACTGGCGCAAATACAACTCTATCAACTTTCGGGTGTTGTAGCAGATGCACAGTATAAATACCCCCTGGGATACACTGCTGTATTTGTTGATGGAACAGGCAGGGCAACAGTGGCTTCTTCAGAAGGTTTTTTTTCCATTGCTGTGGCCGCAAATGAAAGAATTACTTTCTCCCGTGTAGGATATTTACCTAAAAGTTATATTGTTCCTGATACATTAACTGATGATATTGTGTCTATTGGTGTATTTATGTATCAGGACACAGTGGAACTTGGAATAATAGAAATCTATCCCTGGCCAACGAGGGAGGAATTTCGGGAAGCGTTTGTAAGCTTACAATTGGAAGAAGAAAAGAAACTAAACCCTGAGAACTTTCCAGGCATACAATTTTTTCCGGCTGATACAGTTCCCCCTGAACCAACTGTTATGAATCCTATTTCTTACTTCTATGAAAATGTTGTACAGCCGATAGAGTATAGCAGGAAGAAAAGAAAAAAAGC
>JBJXHH010000050.1:0-18274 GCA_046160675.1 Chitinophagales bacterium | reverse complement strand
GCATGCAATTGGTTGCTTGATGTTTTTTCACATGAAAAAAATTATTTGTTTAACTACACCGCCATAGGCGCACAAGGGCATTTTCTTGCACAAGAAATGCTGAACACAATTGATACCATGTATTTTGATATTTGCAGGTTGGGAAAAATAAAGGAAAGTTTCCGCTATGCAGAACCTGAAATAAGAGATGCAGACATTGTGAGTTTTGATATCAGCGCTATAAAAGCTGCTGATGCTCCGGGTCATGCACATGCTACGCCCAATGGCCTTACCAGTGAAGAAGCATGCCAGGTGATGCGGTATGCAGGCATGAGTGACAAAGTGAGTTCAGTGGGTATTTATGAATACAACCCCATGTTTGATAACCAGGAGCTTACTGCACAATTGATTGCGCAAATGATCTGGTATTTTATTGATGGATATTACAACCGGAAACAAGATTACCCGATTACCGATGAAAGGAATTTTACGAAGTATATAGTGAACCTGCACGGAAATGGTTATGACCTGACCTTTTGGAAAAGTAACAAAAGCGGAAGGTGGTGGGTTGAAGTGCCCTTTACTGTACACAAAAAATTCGAACGCCAACAGTTAGTTCCTTGCGCTTATGAAGATTATCTCGACGCAACAAATAATATCTTGCCTGACAAATGGATGAAAGTGTTCATGAAGTTGAGCCATTAAAAAAGCAATGAGTGATACGTAATCTGTTCATTGCTCAACTATTTTTTCCAATGCAATACCCCTTGAGCCTTTCAGCAAAATGTAACATCCTATGTAGTTCTTAGAAAGAAAATAATCTTTCGCTTGTGAAATGTTTTCAAAAGCTGTTACGTTTTTTGCATCAATATTTTTAAATTCTTTACCAACTGTAATCAGCTCATTAAATTTTCCGGCTTCTGCTAAATGTAAAATATGTTTGTGTTCTTCTTTTGCATATTCGCCCATCTCCAGCATATCGCCCATGATGAGAATTTTGGGAGAAACATCTAAGCGCATAAAATTTTCAATGGCGGCCTGCATGCTGCTGGGGTTTGCATTATATGCATCAAGAATAAAATAATTGCCGTTTATTTCTTTCCACTCGCTTCGGTTATTTGAAGGGAGATAACTCTCAATTGCATCTTTAATTTGTTGCATATCTGCTCCAAAATATTTTCCAACGCATGCTGCTGCAAGAATGTTTTCAGCATTGTATTGACCAACCAGATTCGATTCAATTCTTACGTTTTCAATTTCAATTGTAGCAAAAGGCAAGCTGGAGATGATTTTGCCTGAAACAAAATCATCTTTTTTAAAGCCATAGGTTATCAATTGTTTATAATCTTTATACACATCAAACAGTTTTTCCTGGCCGCTGTTTGCAAATACAACTCCACCCTGCTGCATAATGTACTGATATAATTCTGACTTTCCTTTCTTCACACCCTCCTCCCCGCCAAAGCCCTCTAGGTGTGCTTTTCCAACGTTTGTTATCAAACCATGTGTAGGTTTAGTTATATTGCATAAAAAAGAAATTTCCTTCTGATGGTTTGCCCCCATTTCTATTATTGCAATCTTTTGTTCCTGTGTAACCGACAACAAACTCAGCGGCACCCCAATATGATTGTTCAGGTTTCCTTTTGTAGCAAATGCTGGGTATTTTTTCTGAAGAACGACATGCAGTAATTCCTTTGTTGTAGTTTTTCCGTTCGATCCGGTGATTGCAATAACAGGAATTTTTAAAGTATTTCTGTATGCAGAAGCCAAGTTTTGCAAAGCCTGTAAACTATCCTTTACTAAAAAATATTTTTCATCAGAAGTTTCCGGCAAATATTTTTCGTTATCAATCACAACATATCCTGCGCCTTTCTCTACTGCCATTTGTGCAAACATATTGCCATCAGAATGTTCACCCTTCAGTGCAAAAAAAATATTGCCGGGATCTACATTTCTTGAATCAATAGAAACACCCGTTGATGTTTCAAATATTTCTAACAATTGTTCAGTGTCTTGCACTTTGGTTTATTTGTTTAAAAAAAAGCCTTTCGCAAAATAACGAAAGGCTTTTTAACAATTAAATGCTTTTATTATTGGCTTTGTTTGCGCAATTTTTTATTGATCTTGGCTTGCTTTTCAGTTGATTTAAACTGGTTTCCGCCTTTTGTAAAATTGTCAACATCACCTCCTAAACGAACCATTGCGCAGCGGAAGCCGATCATCGCTGTGCTTTGATCTTCTTCTAGATGCCTTCTTGCTCCGGGAGATAACCAAAAAGCTTCATCAGCCCATGAACCGCCTTTATACACTCTGGATTTATCACTGATGAGGGTGGTTTTTGCATAATCATAATATGCTAATGAGATTGAATCTCCATCAACATAATTCTTTTCATTTCCCTTTTTATAGTTTCTCCGGTTTACCACTTCCTCATCTTTCTGAGGCCTGTATTTTACTCTTCCTAAACTGTCTTTCTCAGCAACGTTACCTTCTTCATCCAATTCTCTCACATCATATTCATTTCCCCTGAAAGAGTTAAGATCTTCCATATCATAGTAAGTAAGTGGGCGGTACACATCCTGCACCCATTCATTAACGTTACCTGCCATGTTAAATAACCCGTAGTCATTTGGCAAGAAGGAATAAACCGGGGCTGTTACCACAGCATTATCATTCAGCTTACCTGCAGTACCTGCATAATCCCCCCGTCCTCTTTTATAGTTAGCAAGCATCGCTCCCTGAGCCCAACGTTCTTTCGTTGAAGGTTCCCGTAGTGTATTAGCATCCCAAGGGTACAAACGACGGTCAGTGATCATTTCATTGTTCTCAACAAGGTTCCCAATCAAACCTAATGCAGCATATTCCCATTCAGCCTCGGTTGGTAGCCGGTAATCTGGTAAAAGTATACCGTCTTCCATACGCACCTGGCGTCCTTCTTTAGAATCACCAGCTTCAGGGCTATAGTCTTTTAAGCCTTTTTCTGCCCCGGTAGTATACTGCCCGTAGAGGTAAGATTCTGTATTAAAATTATCTTCGTTTATGTTGTTGATGTTCACTGCCATTACTCCTTCTTTTTCCAGTATCCTTTCATTCACCCTGTCAGTACGCCATTTTGCAAACTCTGTAGCTTGCAGCCAAGATATACCCACTACTGGGTAGTCTTTAAAGCTTGGATGCCTGAAATAATAATCAACAAGCGGATCATTATATGCAAGTTCCTCTCTCCAAACCAATGTATCCGGATATGCTCTTTTAACTACTTCGGGAAAATCTGCATAAAATGTCCTTGTCATCCAATACAGGTATTCCCTGTAATTGAGGTTGGATATTTCTGTTTCATCCATGTAAAAGGAAGTAACTGATATCCTGCGGGGTACATTGTGAAACTCAAAAGTTACATCCTGCTCAGTGGTTCCCATCACAGCTGTACCGCCCTCTACAAGTACAAGGTTTGGCCCTGTGCCTTGACCGGGATAGCTTTGGTTTTCAAAACCTCCGTATTTAGGATCGTTGTACTTAAAATCTGTAACAGATGATCTCTTAGCGCAGGAGGAAACAATTAACCCTGCGGAAAAGAGGATACATACAGAGAACAGGATTCTTTTCATACTTCTTGTTTGAGTTTTTGCCTTAACGCAAATGTATAGAGAAAATTGTAATACTCACAAAATACCCGGGCAATCTAATGCATGTTTTTGCAATCTTGTCTTCATTTTGCTACTACTGGGCTGAAACAGTACTACCACTGAAACCTCATGCGCACCACCACTTTCACCTGAAAGGCTTCCTAAAGGGACATCGTAACTATAAGCAAATGTCATCCAACCCTTTTGTAACCCTACTATCCCACTAACGTCGGTTACTTCTTGCATATTGTATTTGCCAAAAACACCTCCCATTAAATTTCTCAGTTTAACATATGAACCGGCCATCATTTGCTTATAGTTTTTATGGACGGTAAACATGGCTATAGGGTTGATTACTACAGGGTCAATCTTTTGTTCATTAAAAAACATTAACCCGGTTTGAAGCGTCACAGACAATGGGAGGTTGCTACTATTTTCATTATAAAAATTTTGGTTGGGTTGGGTAAGATGATTAGCTGAAGCACCAACGTACCATTTGCTGCTAAAAAGGAGTGCACCTGCTGCAAAATCAGGGTAGGTGAGTTTTGTATCGGCGGGAGGAAGTTGTGCTGTTGGATTGGGGTTTCCTGCTACATCTGTAAATCCATAGATTGGGTCAATCTGATCATAAAATTGCAATGCGCCCCAGTCAACACTTTTTTGAACATACGCAGCCTGTATTCCAGTGCTAAGGGCAAGGTTTTTAGCTAGTTGGAGCTGATAACTATATTGTACGCCCATTTGCAGGGTATTCAACACATTTTGCCCTTCATCATCTTTTGATATAAATAACCCAACACCGCTGTTTACCTCATACAACAACGCATCAAAAGCGATGCGATAACTCACATAAGTTTGCGGGATGGAAGGCCACTGGTCACGGAAATTGGCTTCCAGCCTTGCTTGCCCTTTAATCCCCGAGAATGCAGGGTTTACCCAGGTATCTGAAGCATGAAACTGTGTAAAGCGGAGGTCTTGAGCTTCAAGGTTTTGAAACGGAAATGCCAATACTAAAAAGCTGATGAACTGTAATCTTCTTGTAATTATTTTTTTTGCCCGAAAATTAAGGGCAATAAGAGTAAACTCACTTCGTTCTTTTAGCGTTATCTTTTTCCGAATTTTGAACATTTATTTCTTGAATTGAATGAAACCTAGCCTGCTTCTTAAATTTCAGATTGCAATTTTAACAACTTTCGCTGCAAGTGTAGTGTATGGCAATGAACAGTTTACCGTAAACCGTTCGCTTAACTGGAATGATTCAACCTATTTTTATTTTGCTGAAGGCGGCCCGAAGTATGAGGTTTTATACTTTGAGGGTGCTGCATTTAATTATGAAGAATCAAACCCATTGCCGGTTTGGGGCGAAAGTTTCCCGGTAGCAAATAGGGGTACAGTTTCAGCTGAAATTGTAAATCCTGTGTACTCTGAGATAAAACGTCAGGATCTTGTAAAAAGAAAATTTGCCTCTGCTAAAATTGAGATCAACTCATTTTTTACAGTTGCCCGTGGCAAAAATTTATTGAATATTTCATTCATACCGATCCGGGAAAATGCTTTTACAGGTAAATTGGAGAAACTAGTGAGCTTCACATTACAGATATCGGTGCAGCCTTCCTCATCAGGGTATAGAAGCGAAAGCGAACATACCTATGCAGCATATTCGAAACTCAAAAACGGAACCTGGTATAAATTCGGGGTAAGCAAAGAGGGAGTTTACAAAATTGACAAAACATTCCTTACAACAATAGGTATTGATCCAGCTTCTATGAATCCTGATAACCTGGGAGTATTTGGTTTTGGCGGTTTACTTCCTGAAGCAAATGCTGATTATAACAATGATGACCTTGTTGAAAACCCGGTGTATCGTTCAGGGTTAGACGACGGCAGTTTTGACGATGGCGATTATATTCTATTTTATGCACAAGGTCCGCAAGGTTGGAAATTTAATCCGGCTGATGATAGTTACACACATCAGAAACATTTGTACAGTGATGTTTCGTACTATTTTATTTCGCCGGACCAGGGAGAAGGCAAAACAATTCTTTTTCAAAGCAACAACACATCCTCAACCTACTACGAAACATGGGATTATGATGCACTGGTAGTTTGGGATAATGAAAAAAATAATCTCATAAAATCAGGCAGACGGTGGTTTGATACACAACTTGATGTTTATGAAGATGAACAAACTTTTTCAGCTACCATTCCTTTTCTCAACTCAACTGAAGGAGCAAAGCTCAAAGCTTTTGTTGCCGGAAAAAGTAATGTATATACGCCGAGCATTACCTTAAGCGGAACCGGATTAAATACCACGGCTACATTTTCCATTGTAGCTGTAAGTACTGAAAATGATTATGCCTCAAAAGTGTTGCTTGAAGAAGAATTTGAACTCACTTCAGGTGATGTAAATTTCACAGCTGAGTTTAATGGCCTGGTGGGTGATGTTGGCTGGGTAGATTACATTGAACTGGCAGCAAGAGCAAACATAAAATATGATAATGCCCAACTTATTTTCAAAGATGGTCGGGGAGTTGGCAGCGGTGATTTCACAAGATATCATGTTGACGGGCCTGATGATATTATCATCTGGGATATTACAAATCCCGTGAATGTTTACTCGCAGGCATTCAGTTATGATGCATCTAACAAAAATTATTTTACACTTCCGTCAGACTCTTTAAAAACTTTTCTTGCATTTAAAGTTGCAGATGCTTTTTCTTCAGCAGAACTTATCCCTGTAGGACAAGTTGCAAACCAGGATTTGCATGACATAACTAAGACACCTGATTACATTATTATTTCTCATCCAGCTTTTGTTTCAGAGGCTAGAAGGCTTGCAGCTTGGCATTATGAAACACATGCATACGACACACTGGTAGTTACAACTGAGCAGGTATACAACGAATTTTCCTCCGGCACACAAGACATTACTGCCATCCGCAATTTTATGCGCATGTTTTACGATAGGGCTGCTGGAGATGAAAACCTTATGCCTGATAATCTCTTGATAGTGGGTGATGCTTCTTATGATTATAAAAATATTTCTTATACGTCGGAAAACAACACCAACTTTGTTCCTACTTATCAGAGCTATGAATCAACCTATCAAACCTCCACTTTTCCCACTGATGATTATTTTGTTTGTTTAGATGCTGACGAAGGCGCAGATATGAGTGATGATGTGAACATTCTTGACATGGGAATTGGAAGGTTTCCAGTAAAAACTGTGGAGGAAGCTGCAGGCATTGTAGATAAGGTCATACATTATAAATCACCTGCAACTTTTGGAAACTGGAGAAACACAATCTGTTTTATTGCAGATGATGAAGATAATAATACGCACATTGACGATGCTGATGATATAGCTGTGTATATTGATACGACTTATTCAACTTATAATCTTAATAAAATTTATATTGACGCCTATCAACAAGTACCAGGAGCAGGCGGTGAGCGTTACCCTGATGTAAACATTGCAATTAATAACCAGATATTTACCGGCGCCCTTGTAATTAATTGGGCTGGACATGGAAATGAACAAAACTGGGCGCAGGAAAGAATACTAAGTATTGATGACATAAACGGCTGGACGAACTTTGATAAACTCCCCTTCTTTATCACAGCCACCTGTTCTTTTTCAAGGTTTGATAACCCCGACAAAACCAGTGCAGGGGAACAAATCCTTCTAAACTCAGCCGGTGGAGGAATCGGGCTGGTTTCTACCGTTCGTATCGTTTATTCTTCAGCAAATTTTGACCTGAATATCAATTTTAATAAAAAAGCATTCGCATCGTTGGATGGAAAAATGCCTACTCTGGGTTATTCTTTAATGACAGGAAAGAATGCAGTGAACCCGGTTTATACAGTCAACAAAAGAAAATTCATTCTATTTGCAGACCCAGGTATTCAGTTGAATTATCCTTTATACAATGTAAAAACCACGGAAGTAGACGGCATGCCTATCACAACCGCCGATACACTAAAAGCACTTGAAAGAGTAACCATTAAAGGTCTTGTAACTGATGCTGACGGCAGTACACTCAGCGATTTCAACGGCACTGTTTATCCGACAGTATATGATAAACCTGTAAATGTAACCACCCTAGAAAACGATCCGGGAAACAGCTCACCATATACTTTTAAACTGCAGAAAAATATTATATACAAAGGAAAGGCAAGTGTTGTGAACGGTGCTTTTGAATACACTTTTGTGGTTCCAAAAGATATTTCATACGATTATGGAAACGGAAAGCTGAGCTATTATGCGGATAACGGGTTTATAGATGCAGCAGGCGCAGAATTTAATGTACTAATAGGCGGCACAGATGACGATGCTCCTGAAGATAATACTGGCCCCTCTGTAGATGTTTTTATGAATGATGAATCCTTTGTATTTGGAGGACTTACAGATGAAAACCCTTTGCTTTATATAAAACTGCAGGATGAGAATGGCATTAATACAGTAGGGAATGGAATAGGACATGACATCTCCTCCACTCTTGATGAAAACCAGCAAACAGAAACAAGACTCAATGATTATTACGAAGCTGAACTGGATAATTACCAGCAAGGATCGGTAAGCTATCCATTGCGGGACCTTACACCGGGAAGGCATACCATCAGCGTTAAAGCATGGGACGTTTATAATAATTCCGGCGAAGGGTATACTGAATTTGTTGTAGCCGAATCGGCTGATCTTGCATTGGACCATGTGTTGAATTATCCTAATCCTTTCACAACAAGTACCTCTTTCTGGTTTGAACATAACAGACCCGGTGATGTTCTTGATGTGAAGGTGGAAATTTTTACTGTGAGCGGTAAGATGGTAAAAACTATTCAGCAGCAAGTAATCACTGATGGTTACCGGGTAAGCGACATTACCTGGGACGGATTGGATACTTATGGCGACCAGATAGGAAAAGGTGTATATGTTTATAAGCTCACGGTAATGGCAGAATCAGACAGATCTAAAGCAAATGAGTTTCAAAAACTGGTAATTCTAAGGTAATACAACAAAGTTTCCACCCGGTCGTTATCATATCAAATTCATTAACTTTGCACCCAATTTATAATATGACATCTATAACAAAGATCGCAGCATCACTCCTTCTCACGGTTTTTTGCCTCACAAAATCAAATGCACAAATTACTATTGGCGATGGTACTGGTGACAGCTACCTGAACAC
Organism: Chitinophagales bacterium; assembly: GCA_046160675.1. GTDB lineage: Bacteria > Bacteroidota > Bacteroidia > Chitinophagales > BACL12 > JACMJP01. The sequence continues at coordinate 9,483 of JBJXHH010000050.1, read as the reverse complement.
AGTAACTACTGCTGTTCCTTTTTTGCGTATAGCCCCTGACGCAAGGTCCGGCGGGATGGCTGATGCGGGTATAGCAATCAGCCCCGATGCAAACTCTATTTTCTGGAATGCCTCCAAGTTGGCATTTGTTGAAGATAACTCAGGATTAAGCATCACCTATACCCCTTGGTTGCGAAACCTGGTGAACGACATTTACCTTGCTTACCTGAACGGCTTTTGGAAAGTAGACGACCTGCAAACACTCGGTGCTTCCCTTAGGTATTTTTCCCTGGGGAGTATCACATTTACTGATGCTTCAGGAAACGTTCTTCAGGATTTCCGCCCTAACGAATTTGCATTTGACGTTGCTTATGCGAGAAAACTGGCTGATAATTTATCGGCTGGTCTCGATCTGAAATACATTTATTCAAACCTCGCCACCGGTCAGTTTGTAAATGGCATCCCAATAAAACCGGCAAATGGTGTTGCTGCGGATATCTCCCTGTTTTATCATAATGAATTTGAACAAGCTGACAAAGACGCTTACTTTAATGCGGGCCTAAACATTTCCAACATCGGAAATAAAATCACTTACACAAACTCGATAGAAAAAGATTTTATACCAACTAACCTTGGTGTAGGAGTAGCATACGGTGTTAATTTTGATGACTACAATCAACTCACTATAGCGCTTGATTTTAATAAACTCCTTGTACCTACTCCCGACTCAACAGATGTAAGTCCGGCGGATGGTATTTTTGATTACAAACAACAAGGGGTAGTATCTGGTATTTTTAGTTCATTTAGTGATGCCCCAAGAGGTTTTTCTGAAGAAATAAAAGAAGTGATACTTTCCGCCGGATTAGAATACTGGTATAACAAACAGTTTGCAGTGAGGGCAGGGTATTTTAACGAAGCACCTGAAAAAGGAAACCGCCAGTTTTTTACTGTTGGTTTAGGATTAAAATACAATGTGTTCGGGCTGGATTTTTCATACCTCATTCCTTCGTCAAATTCTCAGAATCCGTTGGATAATACTTTGCGGTTCACCCTTGCATTTGATTTTGCTTCTTTACAGGGAGAAAATGGTGATTCGGAAGATATGCCTGAGTAAAAAATATCTAATTATGATGGAAGGCTGCCTACAAATAGGCGGCCTTTTTTTTATTTTTCAATTGCAGCAACCCCGGGTAAAACCTTGCCTTCAAAAAATTCGAGCATAGCGCCACCTCCGGTAGAAACATAACTTACACTGTCAGCCAGGTTGAATTTATTTACAGCTGCAACACTATCTCCCCCACCTACTAAAGAATATGCTCCCTTTGCAGTTGACTCAGCTATTGCTTTGGCAATTGCAATCGTTCCCTTACTAAAATTCTCCATTTCAAAAACGCCCATAGGTCCATTCCAAAGTATTGTTTTTGATTGCATAATCACTTCACTGAAATCATGAATGGCTTTATTCCCTATATCTAGTCCCCTCCAGCCCGGCTCAATTTCATGACTCATGCAATTAGAAGTCATTGCATCATTATCAAACTTATCAGCAATGACAGAATCAAAGGGCAATAATAAATTTACTTTTTTTTGTTCAGCTTTGTCCAATAATTCTTTTGCCAATATAAGCCTTTCTTCTTCACACAATGAATCTCCTATCTGCCCGCCTTTGGCTTTTATAAAAGTATAAGCCATGCCTCCACCAACAATAATATTGTTGGCTTTTTCAATCAATTTTTCAAGAATGAGGATTTTATCAGAAACCTTTGCACCTCCAACAATAGCTGTAAAAGGGGTTTGATGCTCGTTCAAAACTTTGTTAGCGGCTTCTACTTCTGCAGCCATCAGGTAACCGAACATTTTATTTTCTGTAGTGAAATAATTTGCAATAATAGTAGTGCTTGCATGCGCCCTATGGGCTGTTCCGAAAGCATCATTCACATATACATCGCCGAGCTTTGCAAGTTGCTGTGCAAATTGCGCATCGCCTTTTTCTTCTTCAGGATGAAACCGCAAGTTCTCTAACAATAGGATTTCGCCAGGTTGCAGGATTTTAGCTATTCGTTCCGTTTCAGTTCCAATACAATCGGTCGCAAATTGTATCTTTCTGTTGAGCAGAGATGCTAAATGTTCAACAATATGTTTAAGTGAATATTTTTCTTCCGGTCCGCCCTTAGGTCTACCAAGGTGGCTCATTAAAATTACACTTCCCCCGTCTTGAAGAATTTTCCCTATTGTAGGTAAAGCAGCCTTTAACCGTGTATCATCAGTTACTTCGAATGTTTGTTTATCTAATGGGACATTAAAGTCAACTCTTATCAGTGCCCGTTTTTTATTAAAGTTGAAATCTTTTACAGTCCGCATACTTGTATTGTTTTTTTACATATCTGAAATCTTTTCAATCAGGTCAACAAGCCGCATAGAATAACCAGCTTCATTGTCATACCATCCCACTACTTTCACCATGGTACCTATTACACTGGTGAGTTGTGCATCAAAAATACAACTGCTCGTATCTCCGACAATATCTGACGAAACAAGCGGTTCTTCTGAATAACTCAAAATCCCCTTCAGGTTTTTTTCTGATGCTAGTTTAAATGCTTTGTTTATCTCTTCGATAGTTGTTGCTTTTTTTATTGTGCATGTAATATCTGTTAACGATCCAACAGGTACAGGCACCCTGATGCCCGCCCCACCAATCTTGCCTTCCAATTCTGGAAAAGTGAGGGTTATTGCTTTAGCGGCACCTGTAGAAGTAGGCACCATGTTTAGAGCGGCAGCTCTTGCCCGGCGCAGATCTTTATGCGGTGCATCATGCAGCCGCTGATCGCTGGTGTATGCATGCACTGTAGTGATATATGCTTGTTCAATTGTAAAATTTTCATGTATTACTTTTATCATAGGAGCTGCACAATTAGTTGTGCAACTTGCATTTGATATGATTACATCCTCTTTTGTCAATAAAAAATCATTTACTCCGAGCACAATAGTTTTAATGTTTTGATCTTTAGGAGGTGCTGACAATAAAACCTTTTTTGCCCCGGCGGCAAGATGTTTTTCTGAATTTTTTATATCAAGAAATAAGCCGGTTGATTCGAGCACAAGGTCAACATTCAAATCTTTCCAGGGAAGGTTTGCTGGATCTTTTTCTGAAATGATTTTGATCTTTTTTCCATTGATTACCAGCGCATGTTCTTCGGCAGATACTTCGCCTTTGAATTTTCCATGCACGGAATCATACTTGAAAAGATGAGCAAGTGTTGTTACATCTGTTAGGTCATTAATAGCAACAACTTCAATATTCTGTTTTGCAAGAACATAGCGCATGAACATTCGCCCGATGCGTCCGAAACCATTGATTGCGATGCGGTACATACAGTAAGGTTAGCTGTAAAATTAGGACTGGCGGGGGAATTTTCAGGATAAATTTTTTAGAAGCGGGTTTTTCTTTTATTTTTGCAGCCTCTTAGCAAAAGATGGCCCGTTCATCTAGGGGTTAGGATACAAGATTTTCATTCTTGGTACAGGGGTTCGATTCCCCTACGGGCTACAGAAGCCGTCTTTAGAACAGAGACGGCTTTTATTTTGCAACTACAGGCAAAATTCATCCATCAACTAAATATGTATATAATGAAGAAAGGAATTGCATTATTGTTTCTCGCTCTATGCTCAATATTGTTTACTGCTTGCCCTGTAGGGCTTGATCACCCTCTTGGGAGGCCTGGCACAGAAAAACTAAACGAAAACCTCATCGGAACCTGGTATCAGCCGGATGATAGTTTTGAAATGAAACTTGTTGAGATCAAAAAACTCAGCGATTTTACAATGCATGCTACTGTGTTGGAAAAAACAGAAAATTATGTGCCGGAGGTGTTAGAGTTTAAAGGCTGGAATACTGTTTTAGACGGGAAAAACTTTATGTTTTTCCAGGATGCAAATGAAACAGGTCAATTTTATCTTTATTGCTATGAACTAAAGGGAGATGTATTAACTACTTGGGATGTTTCATTATTAGTAGGCGGGGTGGACGCAGTTACTTCTACTGAAGCATTCAGACAGGAAGTGAGCGCTTCTTTAAAACTTCCTGACTGCCTTACAAATATGATCACATGGAAAAGAATATAATATTTTAATGCCCGGATGCGACTGCATCTATTTTCACACCTTGCTTTTGCAAAATACCCTTCACAGCAAATGCAAACCAGGTTAAGTATCCAAAACATAAAACCGTGATCCAATAACTCTCGTGTATGCCGATAATGTCACCGAGCTTTCCCTGGATAGGAGGAATAACACCACCACCAAGAATCATCATAATAAGAAATGATGAACCTTGTGAAGTGAATTTTCCAAGACCCGAAACTGATAAGGCAAAAATACTGGGCCACATAATAGAACAAAATAGACCTCCGCTGAGAAAAGCATAAATTGCGGTTGTCCCGGTTGTTAAAATACCAACCACCATGGCGAGCATACCCAAAATACCAAAAACAAACAGAGTTTTGGCAGGCCTGTCTTTACTAATGTAAAAACCTAATACCTGGATTGCAATGCAAATAATGTAACCATAAAGAGGACGCATATCATTTTCCGCAATTGTATTTACACCGATGATAACTCCGAATGCTACGATCGGGACGACAATTAATAATATAGTTTTCCAATTTTTTGATGGATTAAATGCTGCAATACTTCCAACCCAGCGGCCAATCATTAAACTTCCCCAATACATAGAAATGTATGGTGAAATTTCTGCCGCTTGCAAGGCTCCGAATGAATCAAGATTGAGCAGGGCTGGTAAGTTGCTTTGAATGGTTACCTCAACTCCTACATAAGTGAAAATAGCAAGCATCCCCAAAACCAGTTGAGGATATTTCATAGCTCCCCAGCCTTCATTGTTCTTTTTTGCCCGACTATTTGCCATTAATAATCCAGCTACTATAATAACTAAAGTAGCCAGAAGTAAGGCCATACGCCTTTGTTCTACCGGACCGTTTAGTTCATGTATTTGCGCTGTTAAACTTTCTATTTGAGTCAAAGAAACTCCATCCGTATTTTTAAGAACGGTTAATTCTGTTTGCATAGCTTCTACTTGCTTAGCATTGCCCGTAGCATAACTTGCAAAAACAGGAATGAATAAAACAATAAGAAGGATTGTAATGATAACGAGGGTTCTTAAGGCATGCTTCGCATTTTCCATTTTGCTCTCAAGAATACCAGCCGGTACTTTCTTACTAAAAAAGAATAGCAAAGAACATAATAAAAACAATGCCCCAATTCCTCCATACAGTATAGTTACCTTATCGAGAGAAAGAGTATTAATGGCATCGTCTGAGGCTTTTGTAACACCAAATAAAGCTAATGCAATAACAATAGGACCTATCATTGTTCCAAAAGAATTTATCCCTCCCCCAAGATTAATCCTGGTTGAACCTGTTGAAGGATCACCGAGGGAAATTGCAAAAGGTTGTGCAGCTGTCTGCTGCAAAGAAAATCCCAAGGCCACTACAAACAAACTGAGTAATATCCCTGTAAATCCTCCGAAGTTGACAGCACCCATCATTGCCAATGCTCCGAGAAATGAAAACAAGAGCCCGTAAATAATTGATTTTTTATAACCCCATCCCCCAACAAGGTCATTCCCTCTCAAAACACTGAAAATGAATAACAGCAAAGCGCCAAGATAATATGCACCGTAAAATGCAAAATCAATCAGCTGGCTCTGAAACTGATCTAGGTGAAAGTAATGTTTGCAAAAGGGGATGAAAATACTATTTCCGGATGCAATAAATCCCCAGAAAAAAAATACAGTGATGAGGGTGGTTAATGCACCATAGTTCGTCTTTGCGGTTTGTTCCATAGTTATCTGATTTGAGTTTGCCTGCGCAAATTAGGTAAGAAATATTGAAAAAATCAAAAATGTAAATCTGAATTGTTTTCAAGACGGTTTATAACAAAACAGCCCTCCAAATCCGGAGGGCTGACTAGTGTATTATTTTATGACTTAGTATGGTTTATTTTTTTTCGCCACAGGTTGAACAAAATCTTGTTCCTGCACCATGTCTTTTTTTCCGAGATAAGTCCAAACGATTGCTTTGCTATACTCATCAAAAACTTTATTAATGTCTTTCAGTGTGGTAGCATTTACAGCTGCAGTGATGCCGTCAAGTTGTTGCCACCCACCCTGCATTTCTGCAGCCCCCAAAGCATCTGCCTGGTTGCTGGTTGTTTCGAGGGTTAAATAATATTGTGTAAGAAATCCCTCTCTTGTATCCACTAATTCTTCAGCTTTAAACCCCTCAGCTTTAATCTTATTTATCTCATCTACCATCACCTGCATACTTTGCTTGGGGTCAATAGTTGAAATATAAACTACACTGTAAGGATTATTTACTGCTGCACTTGCATAAAATGCTGAGGGCGCATAACTTAAACTCCTTTTCGTACGCAACTCCGTAAAATACCTGTCGCCTAGAATACTCATTGCAATACGCATACTCACTCCTTCTTTTGTATTTGCGGGAGGAGAACTCATGATACCCCGGATATAGTTTGTGGCAATATCTCTGTCTTCAATAAAAGTTTTCCCTTCCCTCAAAATAGTTTGTGATTCTTCTTTGGCTGCAGTTCCCTGAGGCATTGTTTTTAAGCTCTCAGATATTTTTTTTGATAAATCTTCTTTTGAAACATCCCCAACAACTACAAGAAACACTCTTTTTTTAACAACCGTGTTTTGAAAATATTTTTTCACTTCTTCAAGGTTTATACTTGCCAGGCTTTCGGGAGTTCCGGATGGGTCTTTTACATAATTTGTTCCTGGGAAAGCATTTTTTCTCGAAAGCAAAGCCAGGTATCCGTCCGGATCACTTTCTGTTGCTTTAGCATTTGCAATAAGTTGTTCTTTCAGGATATTAAACTCATTTTCAGTAAATGCAGGGTTCATAACCGCATCGCTAAAAAGTTTCCAGCTATCCTCCCAAAACAATTTAATACAGGTCATACTCACACTTCCATAGTCAAGATTTGTAGATGCTGAAAAGGAAGTCCCTATTTTTTCTGCTGCTGTTTTAAAATCCAATTTACTCATGTTTTTTGTGCCTCCGTCAATCATCAGGTTCAGAGTAAAATCTTCAATACCTTGTTTATCTTCATTGTAGTTAGCAGTACCGCCTTCCAGCATCAATCTAACGCTCAACACTTCTTTGGGTGTACGTTTTAAAACTACTTTTATTCCTTCCACTGTGAATTCCTCTGTACCCGTTTGAGCATATTGCCGGTTACATAAGAAACTGAATACTAATGCAAGAAAAACTGATTTTACTATTCTTGTATTTTTCATAAATATTTTTTTAATGGTTGAATTATTCAGGTTTATTAAAGCCCATAGTGGTTACATCAATCATATCTTTCATAGAAGATGGAATCATCAGGCCAACTACATGCGGCTTGTTTTTAATGTATTTATTTACATACGATGTAATATCCTCCCGTGTAACTTTTTGCAGGTTATCAATATAGTTCACATAATAATCAATTGTGGCACTTGCCCACCAATAGGTTACAAGATGGATGTATTGTGAAGTGCTTTCTTTTCCGTAAGAATCCTGTATTGCAAGCAAGTTTTTTGCTGTTTGCATTTGTTCGTCTGTATAATAATCAGGGTTACTCCACTGTTCAATATTTTTCCAGAGAACATCATAGGCCTCTTTAATCTTCATCGGGTTTGGAACCAATATAACCTGGATGGGTCCTGTATGTTTTTGTGTTTGATAGCTCAAGCCTACTTGGTATGCAAGACCTGTTTCTATCAATTCTTTTTGCAGGTTGCTCGAAGCCTGTTGTACTATAAAAGAAAAAACATCTGCAGCATAGGTTGCCTGCAAATCTCCTCTTGTATCGGGGCCATGAAAGCCGATAAGAAATAAGGGAACTTGAGCTATCTCGTTTGTTAATACAAATTTATTTTGCCCTTTTAAGGGTTCAAATTCTGGGACCGGCCATTTTTGAAACGGATCGAAAGAACTGGGAACCCAATCGCCAAAAACTTTTTCTACTTTCTGAAAGATCTCCTCATGATTTACATCACCCGCAATTGCAATCATGGCATTATTCGGGTAATAAAATTTCTCCTGTATCACTTTCATCTTTTCGGGAGTACAACTCAGAATTACATCATGCAAGCCAATTGGGTTTTTCCTGTAATACCCATTGCCCCACATTGCTTTATTGTAATCTTCAAATAAAAAGTAATAAGGATTAGATTCCGCCCTTTGAAATTCACCGTCAACTACAGGGTTCTCATTTTTCATTTCCTGTTCGAGAAATAACGGGTAGCGAATTGCTGAGTTCATAAATTGCAATCCTTCATTCATTTTTCCATTACTCAGTGTGATAAAATAATTCACCCGTTCTTCAGAAGTTGTTCCGTTAAATACAATTCCAAGTTCATTCACTCTCTTCAAAAATGCCTCCTGACTTGGAATGTCTTTGTTTGCCTTGAAGAACATATGTTCATACATGTGAGACAGGCCGTTGAAAGCACTGTCTTCAGTGTATGCCCCGTTCTTTACAACAATTTCAATTGTTGCAAGTGGAACTGTATTATCTTCAATCACAAGCACCTCGAGCCCATTGGGCAACTTTTTCATAAAAAAATTAGAGGGTAAATTTTTTTGCGCAAATACCGCAACTGTTAGCAATGCGGCAGTGCAGAATAATAATAGTTTTTTCATTGTTCTTTAGAAATTTTCAGAACGCCAAAGGTAATTGAACTTGTTAAATTTCGGGCTATTGTGTCGTTAAACTGTGTTAATCCCGATAAATTATTACATTGTGTAGATACAATGGAATGAATATTAATAACTGCCTGCATATTTCCTCATAAACCACTCAAACCCAAGTAAGCCGAGTAAAAGAAAGAAAAGCCAACGCAGGTTAATAAGTGATTGAGTCTTCACCACTTCATGCAGTACAGGTTTTGCATATTCATTTTCAAGAATTGTTTGAGCAAGAGAATGTATTTGCGAAGGATAAAAAACCCTACCATTGCTTTCATTGGCAAGTTGAGTGAGTATTTTATGATTGGCTGTAGTATTCATAGTTTCCAATTTCAACGGAGCGATACTAAAAGCGCCTTTATCTGTAAGTTGTTTGCCGTTGAGGTAGGTGGAGGCGGTATAGGTGTAATTTCCCACAGGCAAAAAACCTGCATCCAGGGTATAACGATTCGTGGTTCTGGTAAATTGGAATGTAAAATCCTTACTGGCTTCATCGGTTATAGTTAATGCTGCATCAGGAACATTGATTAATTCATAACTGTCGTTGTATAATTCTGCATTCAACATTATTCTTTCATTTTCATAGCTCACATTTTGAGTATTCGCAAGCATTGCCCTAAACTGCTTCTTATCGTTTTTTGCTGACAAGTATTGTACTGTTTTACTGACTAATTCATTTGTTGCATCTTGATTGTTGTTCAATACATAATCATACATACGCCATTTATAG
>JBJXHH010000049.1:0-2884 GCA_046160675.1 Chitinophagales bacterium | reverse complement strand
ATACATCATCATTGTGAATTTTAAATTCAGAAGGAACAGGAAAATTCGGAAGGAGGATATCTTTTTTAAGATCAAGCAAATTTATCTTATCAACTATCTCATTGGTATTATCGATCGCTTCAGGAATATCCTCAAACAACTTCTGCATTTCATCCGTTGTTTTAAAATAAAACTGATCGTTATAAAATGCAAAACGTTTTCCTTTCAACAGCATGTCATCATCTCCAAAATCTTTTGCTTTTGGGGTGGCTTGTTTTTCACCGGTGTTGATGCACAATAAAATGTCATGAGCATTGGCATCTTCCTGGTCAACATAATGGGCATCATTGCTCGCAATTACCTTTACATTATACTTTGCGGCAAATTGCAGAAGCACATCATTAACATAAACCTGGTCGGGAATATCATGACGTTGTAATTCCACATAATAATCTTCCCCGAACAGATCCAGCCACCATTTAAAGATTTTTTCCGCTTCTTCTTTCCCTTTTTTCATGATGGTTCTTGGCACTTCTGCAGCCAGGCAGCAGGTGGTGGCTATCAACCCTTCATGATATTTTTCTATCAATGATTTTTCTATTCTCGGATATTTTCCATACATCCCTTCGATGTATCCGAGCGAACACATTTTAACTAGGTTTTTATAACCAATTTCATTTTTTGCTAGAAAAACCTGGTGATAACGAATGTCCTTTTCTTCCCTCGAAAACTGTTTTCTTTCCATCCGTTCAACGACATAAAACTCACAGCCGACAATGGGTTTCACCTTCAGCGAACCATCTTCGTTTTTATGTTTGTAAGCTTCGGCAACAAACTGAAAAACGCCGAACATGTTGCCATGGTCAGTGATTGCCAGGGCTGGCATATTGTCTTTCACAGCTTTTTTATACAACCGGGAAATATCACTTGCCCCGTCGAGCAGGCTGTACATGGTGTGATTATGTAAGTGTGAAAACTGCATGCAATGTTAAAATTACAAATACTGCGGGTGGGTTGATTTTTTGTGAAGAAAAAAATACCAACATTTGTGTAAAATTCAGTTTATGATTACCTGGAATGACTTTGAGAAAGTAGAGATCCGCACGGGCACCATTCTTTCAGCAGTAGACTTTGCTCATGCGAAGAAGCCTGCATATCAACTCACAATTGATTTTGGCGAGTTGGGGATTAAAAAAAGCAGCGCACAAATAACTACGCATTATTCAAAAGAAGAATTGATCGGCAAACAGATCGTTGCTGTAGTTAATTTCCCTGTAAAACAGATCGCTAATTTTTTCAGCGAATGTTTAGTACTTGGCGCTATACAAAATGATGGTAGTGTAATTTTATTACACACAGAAAAGCAAACCGAAAACGGTTTACGAATCAGCTGAATCCTTCTTGTCTTTTTTGCCGAACAGATCGCTGAGTTTGTCTTTCACATCATCAAATACATCTTCTACTTTTTCTTTTACATCAACGGCTGTGTCAGTGAGTTTTTCTTTAATGCCATCAGATAGTTTTCCTCCATTTATCAAGTTATCAATCTGACTGTCGAATGCTTTTGGCATTTTGTCTTTCAGGTATTTTGAAATTGTTTCAATTGAAACCTTCGCTTGTTCATCATTGATGCCGGCCGCTACTTTTACTTTGTTGATTAGTTCTTGCATAATTTGTATTTATAATTTTAAAACTTATGAATTAACATCTACTCACTGTATTCTTCCGACCATGTTCATCGGCACAACCCACTCATCAAATTCTTTCGCAGTTAAATAGCCGAGTTCAATTGCAACTTCTTTTAATGTTTTATTTTCCTTATGTGCCTTTTGTGCAATTTCAGCAGCTTTATAATAACCAATTTTTGTGTTCAATGCTGTTACAAGCATCAGCGAATTATCTACATGTTTTTTAATATTTGCTTCAATCGGTTCAATGCCAACTGCGCATTTATCATTCAAAGAAACACATGCATCCCCAAGTAACCTTGCACTGTGCAGGAAATTATAGATCATCATGGGTTTGAACACATTCAATTCAAAATGGCCTGTTGCGCCGCCGATATTTATTGCTACATCATTGCCCATCACCTGCGCAGCCACCATGCTCAGGGCTTCGCATTGCGTAGGGTTCACTTTTCCGGGCATGATGGATGAACCGGGCTCATTATCAGGTATAAATATTTCGCCGATGCCGCTTCTTGGCCCGCTGCTTAACATGCGTATATCATTCGCAATCTTCATCAATGAAACAGCAACTGTTTTCAATGCACCATGAGATTCAACAATGGCATCATGCGCAGCTAATGCTTCAAATTTATTTTCAGCAGTAATAAATGGCAATCCCGTTAACTCAGCAATATTTTTTGCTACAAGTATATCATATCCGGCAGGTGTATTTATTCCTGTTCCAACTGCAGTTCCGCCGAGTGCCAGTTCGCTCAAATGTGCCAGCGAATTGTTAATCGCTTTCAAACCATGATTTAATTGAGAAACATATCCTGAAATTTCCTGGCCGAGGGTGAGCGGAGTTGCATCCATGAAATGTGTTCTGCCTATCTTCACAACCTTCATGAAGTCTTTTGATTTTTTCTCCAATGTATCCCGCAGTTTTTCAATCCCCGGAATTGTTGTTTCAATCAAAATCTTATAAGCGGCAATATGCATTGCTGTGGGGAAGGTATCATTGCTTGACTGGCTTTTGTTTACATCATCGTTCGGATTGAGTTTCTTTTTTTCATCTGATAAACTTCCACCTGCAATTACATGTGCCCGGTAGGCGATCACTTCATTCACATTCATGTTGCTTTGTGTGCCGCTGCCGGTTTGCCATACTACAAGGGGAAACTGATCATTTAATTCTCCATCAAGGATTTCATCACACACTTGTATAATGAGATCACATT
>JBJXHH010000048.1:0-7051 GCA_046160675.1 Chitinophagales bacterium | reverse complement strand
CGGTATCAATTACAGTGGTTTTTGGCGAACCGTTAATGTTCGGAAAAGAGAAAGTTTGCAGGATGATGCGTTGGTTTTCTGCGCCTGTTATTTTTCCATCAATCGTAAAACTATCGCTTCCATCTTTTTCGCAGGAGAATAGAAAACTTGAAACGCTCAGAACTGTAATGGCCAAAATTAGTTTCATTGTTGTTTAGTTGTTTTTTAAGCTTTCTAAATGTTATTTTTTCTTATTTGTTCAACATTTCTTCCAGAATCTTAGCTGCCATTTTCGGATCAGCCTTTCCCCCGCTAAGTTTCATTATTTCTCCCATGAACAAACCAAGAATCCCTTTTTTACCGTTTTTGTATTCCATCACTTTTTCGGGATACTTCTCAAGGGCTTGTGCAGCAAAGGATTCCAGCAATACACTATCCTTCTGCTGAATGAGGTTCATTTCTTTTGCCAATGTTTCTGCAGGTATTTCAGGATTGTTTAGCAGAGCAGGAAAGAGTTGTTGTGCGGCAATTGTAAAGTTGATTTTACCTGAATCTATCAATTCAATAATATCGGCAATTTGTATTGATAACAAAGGAAACTCAGAAATATCTTTTGCATTTGCATTACACCATTCTTTCACCGGGCCTATCACCCAGTTTGCTGCAGACTTATAATTTTTCGTATTTTGAATTAACTCCTCAAAGTAGAAAGAAACATTTTTTTCGCTGGTGATGATTTCAGCATCATAAGAACTTAAGTGTAACTGTTCAATGTATTTATGCATGAGTTGCCGGGGTAAAGCTGGCATTTCTGTTTTTATTTTTTCCACCTGTGTTTTTGAAACAATCACCGGCGGAAGGTCGGGTTCAGGAAAATACCTGTAATCATGCGCACTTTCCTTGCTTCGCATAGCCTTGGTAGTTCCACCGGCAGCATCAAAACTGCGAGTTTCCTGCACTACAGGTTCGCCGTTTTCCAGTGCATCAATTTGCCTTTTTATCTCAAATTCAATCGCCCGTTTCACATTGCGTATGCTGTTCATATTCTTCACTTCCACCTTCACCCCGAATTCTTTTGCGCCTTTTTTCATCACACTGATGTTTGCATCACAGCGCAAACTTCCTTCTTCCATGTTTCCATCGCATATACCAAGATGCTGCACAATTTTCCTGATTTCAGAAACGTACTCGTAAGCTTCATCGCTGTTGCGCATATCAGGTTCACTCACAATTTCTATGAGCGGAGTACCCGCCCTGTTCAGGTCAACCAAAGTGTAAAACGGATCAAGATCATGAATACTTTTGCCGGCATCTTCTTCCATGTGTATGCGATGAATGCCTATCTTCTTTTCTTTTCCGTATTCACCGATCATCACAAAACCATTTGTACATATGGGAGTTTTATCTTGTGTGATCTGGTACCCTTTCGGAAGATCAGCGTAGAAATAATTTTTTCTTGCAAACTGGTTCACTTCTCTTATCTCACAGTTACATGCAAGACCTATTTTAATAGCAAACTCCAATGTCTTTTTGTTAAATACAGGTAATGTGCCAGGGTGCCCAAGTGTTACTGTGCTGACATGTGTATTCGTTTCGCCACCGTACTCAGCTATATCTGAAGAATAAGCTTTCGTTTTTGTCAATAATTGTGCATGCACTTCAAGGCCTATAACCGCTTCATAATTATCATACCTGCTCATAGCTGCAAAGATACGAATGGGAAAGATTTCGGGCATTGTGTAATTATTTCGTCACATAGGTATGATTGGTATACTATAAATATTGACTCAACGTTTTGTACCTGGCAAGTTTCTCTATTATATTTCATTATGTTACATTTGTCACTTGTACATTTCTTTGAACTCTTGTTTAAACTTTTTTGATTCAACTTTTCGGGAACATTAACTCTACAGGAATAAGAGTTAACTCCCGATTCTTCATATGTGCATGCCGGTGGCTGTTGAGGAGCAGCTTACCGGCTTTTTCTTTTTTAGTGAAAAAAAGTATTTTATGAGATGAGTGATGTTTCAGGCAAAGGAATTTTCTGGTAGGATTTAGTTTCCGGCCATTCAGATAAAACGTTACAAATACCCGTACCAGCTTCAATTACAGCAGGTATTTATGTCATAAAAGTCACATCACATGAAGGTGTGCATATTGCTGAAAGGATTTTCCACACAAAATAAGTAAGAAGGCTTCCCAAAATGCCTTATAATATTTATCTTGCATGCAGTTTTACAGTATGCATTCAGTGGTCAGAACCTACCAACTAAAATGTTTTGCTACAGCATTCCTTTTTTGCTGTAGTCTGTGTATTCACCAATATGCATATTCTCAGGCGACAGTTTTGGGTTCACAGGGGGTAGACGGAACATACGCCACTTATGATCTTGCAGATCAGGGTATTTTCAGGCAGATGCGATACCAGGCAAACGTATCATCAGGGAGCGGAACAAGAAACTGGGAATTTTGTGAAGGAATTTCGGGATCACCTTCTTACTCTACTAACTGGCGACCATTCACCGGACCTCTTACTATTGCAGGGTATGATCAAACAATAGCCCCTGTTGGCGGAACTGCTTCTGCTGTTTTTAACACAGGTTTCGGAGGTACTGCTGGTTATATGCCCGCAATTACATCAGGTAACTATTATACTTTCAATATCACAGAATACAGCACACCGGGGCTTCCGGTGAATGAGTATATGGGGGTTCTTGAAACGAATTATGCCCCAAGTGATATTGCGACAATTACCCAGTCTCCATCTGCCGGTTCGGTAATGGCTGATAATTCAGTATTAGTAACAGTAGATTGTGCTACAGCCCCCTTTGCCGGGGAGTACATATATCTGCGATGGAGCACAACAGTTAATTTTCTAACCTCAACACTAACACAAGTTACAATGACCGGAACAATGGGGACTGCAATTATTCCCTGCCAGCCGGACGGTACAACAATATATTATTATGTGTATTCAAGTAACAGAACTTCGGCTACAATTTTAGCAGATGTTGGCACACATGGGCAAGTGGCACATGATATGAGCACACTTGTTCTAAATAATAATGGAGGCCCGAATTATCAATACACAGTAGGGTCAACAACAAGTGCATGCGGCACATATTATGTTCCCTCTACCTGTTTCCCGACAATCGCTTCCTTTGTAAGTTTTCTCAACGGAACATCAGTAACATGCCCGGTAGATTTATATGTTACTGCCGGTCATACAGAAACTGCTCCTGCCGGAGGGATACATCTTTCGCAAACAGGAACTTTAGCAAATCCAATCACTTTTCAGAAGTACGGCGTCGGAGCAAACCCCGTAATTTATGCGCAAACTGGGACAGTGAGTATGACCTCATCTTCTACATTCATAGATAATATTTTTACTTTTAATGGCAGCGATTATATCACCATTGACGCTATTGATCTTACAGACAACAATGCTTCAGCTCCCGGCACAATGGAGGCTGGATATGCTTTTTATAAATTGAGTGAAACAGACGGATGCCAGCATAACACGATAAGAAATTGCAACATCACCCTCAATAAAAATAATACTGCAACCGGACCTGCAGAATTCAGAGATGGCTCAAGGGGAATTTACATGGGAAACGTTGCCCGCAGCGGACTCACAACTGCTTATACTATCGGAACTGTTTCCGGCAGAAACGATGCAAATTCTTTTTACCTGAATACCATTCAAAATGTAGCGAACGGAATTATTTTGCGGGGATATAATGATCCCGGCTTCACTTATTTTGATCAGGATAATATTGTGGGAGCTTTTTCTCTTGGCGGTAACACAATTCAAAACTATGGTGGGGGCGGAGCAATAACTGCTTACGGGATGTATATTATATATTTAAACAATACAGATATTTCTAATAATACAATTGCAAATGCGGCCGGTGGAGGCACTGCACATATAAGTACACTCTACGGAATTTTTCATTCAAGCAATACCGGCACCACCCCCATTGATATAACTATCAGGTATAATGATATTAGCCTTTCGCAGGGAGCAAACACAAATGCAGTAACAGGCATAAGAACCGGGAATGCTTCTCAGAACGGAGGTACGATAAGAATTGCCAATAATACTATTCATGATTGTACATACATGGCCGGCGCTTCAGGTACTTTTTCAGCAATTGATCAGGAGTTGAATTGTGCATCAGTTGAAATTACAAACAATACAATTCAAAATAATATTCTGAATACAACATCAGCATCTCCATCTTACTTAATTTATAATAATAATAGCTCAACTACAGTGTTGGTGGATGGAAATACATTAATTACAAATCAAAAAACCGGAACTGGTGCCGGCACATTCTCAGGATACTTTAATCAGCAGGGAACAATAGCAGGAAGCACAGAAACCATTTCGAATAACACAATAGATGGCTTAAGTGTGTTATCAACAAGTACTGCTTCTGCAGCAGGAATCAGGCTCCTGACTTCTACATCACAAACAAAGACAGTAAATAATAATACAATTTCAAATATCACAGGCGGCACAGGCACAAGCTTCTGGACCACAGGCATGGTTATAGACGGCATGAATAGTTCTTCAATGATAAATGATAATACTATATCTAACATCAATTCGGGGGCGCATGCAATAGGGATTAACTGTGCATCTCAGGCTTCTATTTCTACTTCAGCAAACCAGGCATTTACAATTACTGACAATAGTG
Source organism: Chitinophagales bacterium (assembly GCA_046160675.1). Taxonomy (GTDB): domain Bacteria; phylum Bacteroidota; class Bacteroidia; order Chitinophagales; family BACL12; genus JACMJP01. The sequence continues at coordinate 2,369 of JBJXHH010000048.1, read as the reverse complement.
TGAGCAATATTTCTTCTACAGGCAATTCAAATACTGCTGCAGGTATTGCTATTTACACAGTAACATCAGGTGGCAGCAGTGTAACCTGCAGTAATAATACGATTGATAATATATCATCAAGCGGAACCACCTCAGTATCTGTTCGGGGCATAAACATGGGAGGGGGAACTTCAGGATCAAACTATATCATCAATAATTGTAACATCACGAACCTGCAGCATTCTGCCTCAAGCGGCATTGCTGGTGTAACCGGGATTAATCTCACAGTGTCAAGTCCCACTGTTTCTATTTATAACTGTAACATCAATGAACTATACACAAACTCAAATTCAGCATTTGCAGCAGCTTCAGGAATTGCAGTTACCAGTGGTACTACAACTTTTACAATTTACAACAATTACATACAAAGAGTATATGCCCCTAGTGCAACAAACAATCTTGCAGCAGGAGGCATTGCAGTATTTGCAACTCTGAGTACTTACAATATTTATTACAACACAATCGCTCTCGGTCAAAACACAACATTGAGTGGAGGAACAAATTTTGGATGTGTTGGAGTTTATTACCCGAATGCAGCAGTTACTACGCCATTGAATTTACGTAACAACATTATATATATTAATGCCAATGTAAATGGAACAGGTGTAGCTTCTTGTGTGCGCAGAGCAGGAGGGACTGCAAATACTGTCGCACCAAATTTTATGACTTCATGTAACAATAATTATTACTGGATTAATACTGCAAGCAGTAATTATATTTATGCTGAAGGCGTTGGTACACCTACCCTGGTGAACGGCTGGGCATGGAGCGGAGCTACTACAAGTGTTGCCAGCAACCTGAATAATGATCCCTGTTTTAACATTGCTGGAGCGGCACCATCTTCCTATAAAGGATTTTATGGAACAACCAGAGAGCAGGGAAGTTTCTATGACGCCATCCCGTTTGAAGGCGGAGCAATCTTACCAGAGAACATCAGGCTTACTACCGGCACTACAAATTATGCTGAAAGTCATGCGGGAGTTATAGCTGGAATTTCTGCTGACTGGGAGGGGAACGCCCGTTCACTCACAACACCGGATATAGGTGCTGATGAAGGATCTTTTGTTTTACAAACCCCAAGTTGTGACCTCTTGCCCGTTGAATTAATAGAATTTACAGGATGGCGAAATGAAACATTGCAGGTAAATCAATTGTTTTGGAAAACTGCCACAGAAATAAACAGTTATGTTTTTGAAATTGAAAGATCATTGGATGGGATATATTTTGAGAAAATAGGGGAGGTGGATGCAGCAGGAAATTCCAATGCAATTTTAGATTATCAATTTATTGATGATGCGTCTGCAGCAGGGTACAACTATTACAGGCTGAAGATGGTTGATGCTGATGATACTTACGAATACTCAAACATCATTACCATTTTTGTGGTAAGTGAGCAGCTCAGCAACTTCATCCTCTATCCAAACCCGGTTATTGACGTATTATACATCTCCTTCTCTGCAGAACAAGATGCTGTTTCTGCTATCATTATTACAGACATGATTGGAAAAGAAGTACTGCGCATGCCTGTTACAATAAGCAAGGGGAACACAAACTTACAAATACCAACTAACGGCCTTGCGCAGGGCGCATATATGCTGCGCATCAGCAATGCAGGGTACGAACATAGTATCTCACAATTCATAAAGCAGCATTAAAAGCAACCTGTTTTCTTTCTTCCGTTTTCTACTTTTCAAATTCCTGTTTTTTTCATGGCACAGATGTTGAATTCCCAAGCCTGTAAAAATTACTTTACACTAAAAACATTCAGGTATGAAAATGAAAATCTTCTTCATGGCGATGGTGTGTGCATTCGTTCTCACACATGCCGAAGTAAAAGCCCAGGCATATAACGTAGGCCAGGTAACAATGAGTGCAGGCTATGGCTTTCCGAACTTTACAAGAACAGCATTTAATTTTATTGATGGGGTGAGCAACCTTGAGTCGCATGTTATCGGCCCTGTGTATGGAAAATTTGAATATGCAGTTACAGATGTAATAGGCTTTGGCGTAAACGTTGCCTACACTTATGGTAATGCTTCATATGAAACCAGCGATGAGTTGATTGACAGCATTATCTATAACACAAGTTTTACGTATCAATCATACAGCATACTTGGAAGGTTGAATTTTCACTTTGGTAATTCCGATATGGTTGACCCTTACGCCGGGATAGGATTGGGGTACAGGAATTCAAATTATAAATACGACAGTGAAGACCCCAACTTTGACGAAACAGATTTTAATGGCTTCCTGCATTTTGGTGTTGATCTTACATTGGGCGCAAGATTTTATCTTACAGAAAACTTTGGTTTGTACGGCGAAGTAGGATT
>JBJXHH010000047.1:0-5182 GCA_046160675.1 Chitinophagales bacterium | reverse complement strand
AAAAATTTTCATGCAGCAGCCCTGGTATAAATCAGCGTTAGGAAGGTTCCGGATCATTGCCATTGGCGAGGGCATTTCTTTTCTTGTGCTGCTGTTTATCGCCATGCCCCTGAAATATGCCGCTGATATACCTCAGGCTGTGCTTGTTGTAGGCTGGATTCACGGCGTCCTGTTCATCGCTTACATGGTGGCGGGCTTGGATGTAAAAACTACGCTTAACTGGAGCCTTAATAAAACCGCCCTGGCTGTGCTTGCCTCCCTGCTGCCGCTGGGGCCTTTCATTTTAGACAAAAAGATCCTGCAAAAAGAAGCTGCACAGGCCGGTTCCTGAGTATTTAGGGCTGGGAAAGGGCAAACCCCTGTTGATACTTTGTGTAAAAGGTTAAATCGCCTATCTTTGCCATCCCGAAAATCTGAGCGGGGTAAATTTTTGAGAGATGAAACCTACTTTTCAACCATCCAAGCGGAAAAGAGTAAACAAGCATGGCTTCCGCAAGCGCATGAAAACCAAAGACGGAAGGGCTGTGATTGCAAGGCGCCGCCGGAAAGGACGTAAAAAACTATCTGTTTCTGACGAACGGGCCATCAAACGATATAACAAACTTTGATAAAGGCAGCGAAAAAGTAATCGCTTTTTCCGGTGCCTCCTTTTCGAAAGCCGAAAGGCTTCGCAGTAAAAAGATCATTGCCTCGCTTTTTGAAGCGGGGCAAAGTTTTTTAAGCAAGCCTTTGCGGGTGCTGCACCAAAAAATTGAGCATACTCCGGGTGTACCCATACAGGTAGCCATGACGGCGCCCAAGAAAATTTTCCCGAGAGCAGTGGATCGCAACCACCTGAAACGCCTGATGCGGGAAACTTTCCGCCGCAATAAGAATGATCTTTACACACACTTACACAACCAAAACCTCAGCATCGCCGTTATCATTATTTATTCTGATGCCTCCATAACAACTTTTAACGACATGGAACATAAAATGAAATTAGTTTTAAACCGTTTAATGCAGGTGTATGACATGGGCGGGTAAAGCTGTAAGCTGGCTGATGATAAAATTTGTGCGTTTTTATCAATTGAGCATTTCACCCCTGTTCCCGAACAGTTGCAGGTACACACCTACCTGTTCGGCGTATATGATTGAAGCGGTGAAAAAGCACGGCCCCTTACAAGGAGGGTGGATGGGTTTGAAAAGAATTTCAAGATGTCATCCCTGGGGCGGGCACGGGCATGATCCCGTTCCATAAGTGGTTCTTCAATTCATGAATAACAAATAACCAAAAAGATATGAAACGTTTTCTGCAGACATTGAAAGGAAAAATTTTTCTCGGCGTAACAGCATCTGTTGCGGCAATTGTTCTTACATCTGCTGCCTCGAGTGCCGACTTGTTTGAGATCGGAAAGAACATAGACATTTTCACTTCTGTCTATAAAGAATTGAATACGTATTATGTAGATGAGATAGATCCTAACAAAATGATGCGCACCGGAATTGATGCCATGCTCGAAACCTGTGATCCCTACACAAATTATATTTCAGAAGCAGAGATAGAAGGCTATAAGTTCCAGGTAACAGGAAACTATGGAGGAATAGGTGCTGTCATCCGCCCGATTGATGGAAATGTAACTGTCATCTCCACCTATGAGGGTTTTCCTGCTGATAAAGCAGGCCTGCAAGCAGGTGATATTATTTTATCAATAGATGGAAAAAGTACCAGCGGTAGAAACAGCGACGAAGTGAGCGACATTCTGCGGGGCTCTCCCGGCACCAGCGTAAATATCAAATACAAAAAACCTTTTGAAGAAAAAGAATATGACCTTGTCATCAGCAGGGAAGAAATAAAAATTGACAATGTTCCTTATTTCGGCATAGTGAATGAAAACACAGGATACATTATCCTCACACAGTTTACAGAAAACTCAGGGCGAAACGTTGCGGATGCGTTTAAAAAATTAAAAGAACAACACCCGCAAATGAAAGGGGTGATCCTTGACCTGAGAGGAAATCCCGGAGGTTTACTGCATGAGGCCGTAAATGTGAGCAATGTTTTTATTGACAAAGGAAAAGAAATTTGCAGCACAAGGGGAAAGGTGGCAGAATGGGATAAAATTTTTAATACTCTGAATCCGGCGGTTGATACAAATATCCCGCTGGTGGTGCTCACAAACAGCCGCAGCGCCAGTGCCAGTGAAATTGTAAGCGGTACTGTTCAGGATTATGACCGGGGAGTGGTGGTTGGTCAAAAAACTTTTGGAAAAGGGCTGGTACAAACTACCCGTGATATTTCGTACAACACAAAACTGAAACTCACAACGGCTAAATATTATATCCCAAGTGGCAGGTGTATCCAGGCGCTCGATTATTCACATCGCAATGAAGATGGAAGCATTGGGAAGGTTCCTGATTCATTGAAAACCGCATTCAAAACAACAAATGGCAGGGTGGTGTATGATGGTGGTGGGGTTGACCCGGACCTGAAAGTAGAAATTGAAAAATACAAAGACATCACCGTGAGCCTTCTCACAAAAAACCTGATCTTTCAATACGCCACAAAATATAAGTATGAACATGCGGGCATAGCTGATGCGAAAACGTTTTCTTTAACCGATGCTGAATATGATGCTTTTGTAAAGTGGCTCGCAGATAAAGATTATGACTATACGACTGAAACGGAAAAGATGCTGAATGACTTTGAAAACAAAGCGAAAGAAGATGCTTACTATGATGCTTTGAAGAATGATATTGAGAATTTAAAGAAAGGCATCGGGCATGATAAAGAAAATGACCTGTATAAATTTAAAGATGAGATACTCCTGGAATTGAATAAAGAAATCGTTTCAAGATATTACAATGAAGATGGAATTTTGGAGGTTTCCTTTAAATCGGATCCTGATATCCTTGAGGCTGTTCGAATACTAAATGATACACGGGAGTATGAGGCCATTTTACAGCCTGTGAAATAAGTTTTCTTTTAGACCTTTGCATCTCATTAATTAACTACATGAAAAAGATCATTTTATTATTATTGATTGCAGGTGTGTGCCTGCAAGTAGGCGCACAATCTGTTTTAGAGAGGCTTCAAACCCATGTAACATATCTTGCTGATGATAAGTTAGAGGGCCGGGCAACCGGTAGTGAAGGGGAGATGCTTGCTGCCAGATATATAGTTGGTGAATTTAAAACGATAGGCCTGCAACCTGTAGTGGAAAATGGTAATAATTTCCTGGACGAGTTCAGTGCAAACCGGGGTAAAGAATTGGGCGATAGAAATTTCATTTCCTTTTTGAACAAAACTATTGTAGCAGATTCTTTTCATTTCCCTCACCCAATGTCTGCAAGCGGCTTAGTAACAGCAAAAGCGGAATATGTAGGTTATGGCATCTCGGCCACCCAGTTGAATCATGATGATTATGCCGGAAAAGATGTAAAAAACAAAATTGTGCTCATTCAACTTTCCTCCCCTGAATCGGATAACCCGCATTCAAAATTTGCGGAGTATGCTGATGAAAGGATGAAAATAAAAACGGCTGCTGCAAATGGCGCCATCGGGATTATTTTTTTTAATACCGACTCTTTATATGAGGACCCCTCTTCTAACTATTCAAGAAATATTTCACCGGAAAATATTCCTGTATTTTTTGTGGATGTCTCAACGGCCGAGCAGGTAAAAAAATATTCGGGTGAAATCAATCTCAGTGTTGAGTTAAACCCCGTTGTGATAAAAGGACATAATGTTCTCGGCTACATTGATAACGGCGCTGCAAACACGGTTGTAATCGGTGCGCATTATGATCACCTGGGGCATGGCGAAGCCGGAGGCTCTCTATACAGGGGTGAACCTGCAATACATAACGGAGCAGATGACAATGCAAGCGGTGTAGGTGTAATTATAGAACTGGCAAGAAAATTAAAATCTTCAAACCTTAAAAACAATAATTATTTATTCATTGCATTTAGCGGAGAAGAGATGGGTTTACTTGGTTCAAATGACTTTGTGCATTCCGACCTGATGAAAGAGTTTTCATTCAATTATATGCTTAACTTCGACATGGTAGGGCGCTTAGATTCCTCCTCAAGAACACTTCTTGTAAACGGCATAGGAACCTCTCCTGCCTGGGATGTTGTAAAAAAAGTGGATAGTGCCGGGCTACATATTAAAACTACAGAACCAGGTATCGGGCCTAGTGATCAAACCTCTTTTTACCTCCGGGATATTCCGGTGTTGTTTTTCTTTACCGGCACTCACAGCGATTATCACAAACCTTCTGATGATATTGAAAAAGTAAATTTTTCAGGCATGAAACAGGTGTTATCATATGCTTATAATATCATTGAAGAGGTGAATGATGACAATAAGATTGTATTTACAAAAACGAATGATGCCAAACAGGAAGATACACCTAGTTTTAAAGTAACCCTGGGTGTTATTCCGGATTATGCTTTTGAAGGCAGGGGAATGAGAATAGATGGAGTAACGGATGGTAAGCCCGCCTCAAAAGCAGGATTACTTGCCGGCGACGTTGTGATACAACTTGGCGCATACGAAGTTGCTGATATGATGAGTTACATGAAGGCTCTTGGTAAATTTAGCAAGGGGGAAAAAACAACAGTAATAGTTTTGCGCAATAATTCACAGCTCTTATTTCCTGTTGAATTCTAATTGGCATATCTTTTACATATTGAAACATCATCGCCACTTTGCAGTGTTGCCCTAAGTAATGATGCTGATCTTATAAAAGAAGTTTTTAGTGATGGAGAAAATGACCATGCTGCGCAACTTGCAGTGCTTATAAAAAATCTTTTTTTTGAAGCAGGGGTTTCAATCTCTGATCTGTCAGCTGTAAGTGTAAGTGCTGGCCCAGGATCTTATACGGGATTGCGTATTGGTGTTTCCACTGTAAAAGGTATTTGCCATGCATTGAACATTCCGCTTATAGATGTTTCATCTTTACAGGCGATGGCAACTGCGGCAAGCAGCGTTTCAAAGACTTCCCTTTTATGCCCGATGATAGACGCAAGGAGGATGGAAGTGTATTGTGCTTTATACGACCCGTTGATGAATGAAATTGAAAAAGAAGATGCAAGAATTATTGATGAAACTTTTTTTCAAACGATTCTTCAGATAAAAAAAATTGCGTTCTTTGGAAGTGGTGCAGAGAAAGCAAAAAATTTTCTCATTCATGAAAAC
>JBJXHH010000046.1:0-32155 GCA_046160675.1 Chitinophagales bacterium | reverse complement strand
GGTGATTGACTCTACTCAATTCATAAATGGTTCGGCGACAAAAAACTTTGCAGCAAATCTTACTACATATCTTCAGGTAAAACATGTACTTCCCTGTGGTAATGGAACTGATGCATTGCAAATAGCCTTAATGGCTTTAGGATTGAAAGAAAATGATGAGGTAATTACTGTGCCCTTTACATTTGTTGCTACTGTTGAAGTAGTTGCATTATTAAAATTGAAACCTGTTTTTGTAGATATTGATCCACATACATTTAATATAGACGCAAATAAAATTGAAGAGAAAATAACTTCGAGAACAAAAGCAATAATACCGGTGCATTTATTTGGGCAAAGTGCGAATATGGAAGCAATTCTTGAAATTGCGCAAAAACATAATTTATATGTGATTGAAGATGCAGCACAAGCTGTGGGTACTGATTATATTTTTAAGAATGGTGCAAAGCAAAAATGCGGCACAATCGGTCATATTAACACAACTTCATTTTACCCTACTAAAAATTTAGGTGCTTATGGTGACGGTGGGGCATTGATGACAAATGATGATACACTTGCGAATAAAATAAAAATAATTTGCGACCATGGCTCAGAAAAAAAATATTATTATGATTCGATAGGTGTAAATTCAAGATTGGATAGTATACAGGCTGCCATATTAAATGTGAAATTGAATTACTTAAATACATATAATGAACAAAGAATTGCTGCAGCCGATGTGTATGATGAATTGTTAAAGAATATTCCCGGAATAAGTATTCCAATGCGAAGTGAGAACTCAACACATGTTTTTCATCAATATACGATTAAAGTAGAAAGTGGGAGAGATGACTTGAAAAATTATTTGCAGGAAAAGGGAATTCCTTCCATGATATATTATCCGGTTCCATTGCATTTAAGTGATGCATATAAAATTTATGGTTATGCTGAGGGAGATTATCCTGTGAGTGAAACTATTTCGATGGAAGTTTTATCCTTGCCCATGCATACAGAATTGGAAGCAGATCAAATTCATTTTATTTGTGATACGATTAAAGAGTTTGTATTAAAAAATCAATTGGTTTAAAATAATACGTTTAGCAGCTTTGCAAAACAATATGAGTACTCAACTTAAAAATACTATCACGAAAATATCAGTTATTGGTCTTGGCTATGTGGGGTTGCCAATTGCATTAGAATTCGGAAGAAAATTTTCTGTGATTGGTTTTGATATTGATGAAAAAAGAATTGAACTCCTGAAGCAGGGTGTTGACCCGGGTGATGAAGTGAAGAAAGATGCATTTGCAAATACACATGTTTCTTTCACCACACGAAAAGAGGAATTAAAAAATTGCTCATTTCATATTGTTGCAGTTCCAACACCTGTTGATGAACATCGTGTTCCTGATCTATCTCCACTTATTGCAGCAACAAAAACAGTAGGTGAGATTTTAAAGAAGGGAGATTATGTAGTTTATGAATCAACTGTTTATCCGGGATGTACAGAGGAAATTTGTTTGCCAATACTTGAAGAATTATCAGGTTTAAAATTAAATATTGATTTTAAATTGGGATATTCTCCTGAAAGAATTAATCCGGGTGATGTCCAACACACATTAATGAATGTAATTAAAATAGTTTCAGGTAGCGATCATGAAGCACTGGAAACTATTGCAGCAGTTTATTCTGAAATTGTGCAACCTGGTGTTTATAAAGCATCCTCATTAAAAGTTGCAGAAGCTGCAAAAATTTTGGAAAATACACAACGGGATTTGAATATTGCTTTAATGAATGAACTCTCTATTATTCTTGATAGGATGAATGTGAGCACACATGAAGTGATAGAAGCTGCAGGAACAAAATGGAATTTTCATAAATACCAACCCGGCCTGGTAGGTGGGCATTGTATAGGAGTAGACCCTTATTACCTCACATATAAAAGCGCAGAATTAGGATATGAACCTCAGGTAATATTAAGTGGCAGAAAAGTAAATGATAATATGGCATTTTATGTTGCAAGAAGATGCCTGCAAAAATTAATTGAAGCCGGAAAAAATTTAAAAGATTCAAAAATTCTGGTGATGGGAATTACATTTAAAGAAAATGTAACAGATATCAGAAACAGTAAAGTGGCAGACCTTGTAAATGAATTAAAATCTTTTGGATTACATGTAGATGTTTCAGACACACATGTTACAAATGAAGAAGTAAAACATGAATATAATTTTTCCTTAATTGGCGAAATTCAGGAAAAGTATGATGCAATAATCGTTGCAGTACCTCATAGAGAATATATGCAATTAGATGAAAGCTATTTTCTTAAGTATGCAACTGAGAATTGTTTATTAATTGACATTAAAGGAATTTATCGCAATAAAATAAAAACATTAAATTACTGGACATTATAATTAACTCAAGTGAAGAAAACAATATTAATTACAGGAGGGGCAGGATTTATCGGCAGCCATGTTGTGCGGCTCTTTGTAAATAAATATCCCGAATATCTGATTGTGAATTTAGATAAACTGACTTATGCAGGTAATCTTGCCAATTTAAAAGATGTGGAAGAAAAAGAAAATTATCATTTTGTGAAAGGGGATATTGTAGATGCAGCATTTGTGCAAAACCTTTTTAATGAATTTTCAATTGATGGTGTAATTCATCTTGCTGCTGAGAGCCATGTAGATCGTTCTATTTCTAATCCGATTGAATTTGTTATGACAAATGTGGTTGGTACTGTAAATTTATTAAATGCTGCCAGAAATAAATGGAAAGACAACTATGACGATAAAATATTTTATCATGTGAGTACTGATGAAGTGTATGGCGCTTTGGGTGACGAAGGATTTTTTACAGAAGAAACAAGATATGATCCGCATTCACCGTATTCTGCAAGCAAAGCAAGCAGCGATCATTTTGTAAGAGCATATCACGATACATATAAATTGCCTGTTAAAATTTCAAACTGCTCAAATAATTATGGACCTTATCATTTTCCGGAAAAATTAATTCCACTTGCCATTAATAATATAAAAAACAGTAAACCCATTCCGGTTTATGGCAAGGGTGATAATGTAAGGGATTGGCTATGGGTGGAAGATCATGCAAGAGCAATTGATGTAATTTTTCATAAAGGAAAAATTGGAGATACTTATAATATAGGCGGCTTTAATGAGTGGAAAAATATTGATCTCATAAAATTATTATGTGGTATTATGGATAAAAAATTAAATCGCCCTGAAGGAACAAGTGCGCAACTTATTACTTATGTAACTGACAGAGCAGGTCATGATTTACGCTATGCAATTGATGCCGGTAAATTAAATAAAGAACTAGGATGGGAACCGTCATTGCAATTTGAGGAAGGATTAGAAAAAACAGTTGACTGGTATTTAGCTAATGAAGAATGGCTGAATAATATAACAAGCGGCGCATATAAAAAATATTATGAAGCACAATATGAAAGCAGATGAGTTAATTAACCAATTAGCTGATATGCCATTTGAAATATAAAAACATGAAAATAAATTAACTTTTGCTGAATGAAATAAATATGCATTGTCTCAATACTCACTACGCAATACTCAATACTTCTTCCCATGCCATTTCTTGACACACCTATTTCCGGATTATTTGTTTTCGAACCGAAAGTGTTTGAAGATTCGAGAGGGTATTTTATGGAAACCTTTAATGAAAAAGTATTTGCTGAAAAAAATATCAATACAAATTTTGTTCAGGATAATCAGAGTAAATCAAGTTATGGTGTTTTGAGAGGATTGCATTATCAACTCAATCCATTTGCACAGGCTAAATTGGTGAGAGTGATAAGTGGTGAAGTGTTAGATGTTGCGGTAGATATTAGAAAAGGTTCGCCAACATATGGTCAACATTTTTCAATTGTATTATCTGCAGAAAATAAGAAGCAATTATATATTCCCAGAGGATTTGCGCATGGCTTTGTTGTGCTGAGTGAAACGGCAGAATTTTTTTATAAGTGCGATAATTTTTACAGTAAAGAACATGATGCGGGAATTATTTATAATGACAAAGATTTACATATTGATTGGAAAGTACCGGCTGCTAAATTGATCATTTCTGATAAGGACAAGAATTTGCTATCGCTTGAAAATGCATTAAATAATTTTGAATTTGATGGCTCAGTATATATTGATATTGAATAATAAATGAAACTATTAATAACAGTCAGTAAAGGGCAACTTGGTAATGCAATAAAAAATTAAAGTTTTTAGTGCAAACACAAACTGCTATTCTTTCACTAAACTTTCATTGTACATGACTGCTGCATTTTGTTTTATAATGATAGAATAAATTCCTGCCGGTAATGATTTTATATTTATTTGTTGAGATGATGACTGAATTTCTATCTCTTTCACTTTTACTCCTGCTATGTTATACATTTCTGCTTTGGTGTTTGTATATTGATTAAAATGAGAAGTGATCGTAATGTAATTACCCGCAGGATTTGGAAAAACAACAATTTCATTTTTATTAATAATTTCTTCTGCTATATCTGTGGTATCAGCAGTATCACATGGTGTTGCTAATGCAGCAAGATCATAATTTACAAAATTGGGCAGACCGTAACTCATATGGGCAGAGTCCCCAAGCATAAAACTTGCAAGCTCAAAATCGCAGGCTGTGCCAAATGAATCCGGATAATTGATAACGGATAAATAATGTGCATTATCATCTATGAAACCTTCCTCTGCAAAACCCAAATATATTTTACCATCAGGTGCAATTTGTAACTGAGAAAAATAATAATTAGAGGCATGCATGTATAATGTGGTTTTAATGATTACATTACAATCAAGGCATATTTGGATAAGTTTAGGTTTTACAGGGGTCTGGACTCCAGAGGCTGCATAGAGCTTAGTTTCATCAGGAGAAAATTCAAGCCCGTAGTTCTCAAAATTAACGGAATCAACAATAATCCTATTAGATAGCATTCCATCACAGCGGTCAAAGTCATACACATCGATAAAGGAACCACGGGTTACTGCTAATTTTTTACCTGATAATGAAAATTTCATTTGCCCCAGACCACAAAAAGCTGTTTCTAATGCCAACCCCGTTACATCTACAGTATCATAAGGCTGAAACTGAGGAGGAGAAATACCAGTTTCTGAAATAACCAATTTTTCAAAGTAACAAGAATCTGATGATGCTGTTTTCTCTGATATTGTTATAAACCACCAGTCTTTACCATTGCCATGCTTTACGGCAGTCATTTTTTCCCACATATATTTGCCACTCTCAGTTATCGGGACATTTTTCTGACCTAGAATAACATCTCCATTACCACTGTTAAGTGTCATATCAACCATTGAATACATCAAGCTAAGTTCAATGTAAAAGTCTATAACTTCTGTAAGATAAATCACATAATATTTACAAGACGAGTTAGGTACAGGCAATATAATTACACCTTGAGTTACCGAACTTCCGTAATAAGGTTCATCCTGCTGTTGTGCAATATCCAAGCTATCGCCATGCGGCATAATTATGCCATTCCTGTCCCAAATGCTTATGCCATTAGTAAAAAACAATAAGTTGCCAATCGAGTCACTGATGGTAGCAGTTGCTTCAAAACTTGCCATCGGCGAAGTTTGGTAAACAGGTGTCCCAGATGAAAAATTTAAACAAGAATTTACACCAAAATACCAGTTATCCATATAGTGTTGAGAGAATGCTTGGCTGCACACTAGTGCAACCAAGCAAGAGAATATTATCCCTTTCATTACCTCAATATTTCAAGTTTCACAAAATACATTTGACCTGAAAGTAGAGTTATTTTTACTAAATAAACTCCATTTTGCACTGAAGAAATGTCCAATATATTATCTGTTAAAAAATACTCTTTAACAGCTGTTCCTAAAAGATTATAAAATTCTACAGATTTGATTTGTTCATCAGAAAGACTTTCCAAATTTTGGATTGTTATAAAATCTTTTGATGGGTTTGGGTAAATTATAACTTTATCATTTGCAAGAATTCCATATTTTACATCTTCTTCTGGCATATTAAATTCTATAACTGTGTCCATCATTGCCCTTGCCATATAAACTCCTCTTCCGTAATCCCAACCGTTGAGTACTGTAATAGATCGTATTTCAGGCAATAATATCTCATCGTTTATTTCAAATACACCTAGTTCATTCAAATTATTCAGATATATTTCTGAAGTTCTTGTGATGTAATATTCAATATCGTTTGCCGGAGTGATAGTTTCAAGTAAAGCATTTGCTGCATGATTTATATTCTCCATCATTTGATTATTTCTAATTTTAGAATAAATTCCTGTTCTAGTTGTGTTGTTATTTTTAAAAAATAAATTCCAATAGGAATATCTGAAACATCCATTGCATTTGTAATTGAAGAAAATTCTTTTATTGCAACGCCGAATGAATTATAAACTTTAATTGATTGGATATTTGCAACAGGGCTGCCATTAGCATACTGCATCATAACAAACGAAGAAGCCGGGTTTGGAAATATTTTTAACCCTTCGTCATTTGTAATATTATGCACACCCACAGTTATACAGCTATCTGCTCCTGTTAAAGCAGCAAGATTATAGTTTGGCATGTTTGGAAAACCAAAAAAAGCGTATGCAGTATCTCCTATTAAACCAAGTATAGTATCAAAATCACAATATTCTGCATTAGAATTTGGAGAATTAATTACATAGATGTTTTTATTGAATTCTGTAATTTCAAGGTCTTTCTGAAAGCTAAAATAAATTTTGTCGTTTGGAGCAATTTGCAACTGTCCCATTGTATAACCCATTTTAGGTAATCTAAATATTAAAGTTTTTTCCAAGCTATGACAATCAAGGCATATTTGAAATAATCTCGGTGGTTTTCCATTATTTCTTTGTGTTGAAACATAGAGTTTTGTTTCATCGGGTGAAAATTCCAAACCATAACAAATTTCACCAACTGTATCTATATTTATAGTATTACTAAACTCACCTGTACAGCGGTCGAAATCAAATATATCCAAATAGTTTCCCCTTGTATTAGCAAGCTTAGAACCTGTAGGTGAAAATTTCATTTGACCTACCTCTTCGCCAGGAGAACCCTCTCCCGGGTCATAAAAACCATAAAACTGATAAAATGGACCATTAAGACCAGTATCTGTAACTAAGAATTTTTCAAAAAAAGTAGAATCCCCTAAATTAGGGGTGCCTTTTAAGCCAACTAACCACCAGTCTTTTCCATTGCCATGTTTTACAGTACTTAGTTTCTCCCACATATAATTGCTACTTGAGGTAGTAAAATTTTTTTCAGTTACATCACCATACTCGTCATTTAAAGTCATATCAACTACCGAGTATTCCAATTTTAATATTCCATCTGAAGCATCTGCCAAATAGATAACATAATACTTCTGATTGCTGCTAGGAAAAGGAAGAATGATTATACCTTGTGTTATAGTACTGCCATAATCTGTAATCACCCCTATGTTTATATCATTTCCATTTGGCATCACTAAGTTATTATGGTCGTAGATTTTTGTTCCATCTGTATAAAACAACAAATTTCCTGAAGAATCAGATATTGATGCAGAGGCTTCATAAGACCAGAGAGAAGTATAAAAGAACACAGGTGTATCAATTGAGAAATTTAGTCCGCAATATCTTCCAAAGCACCAATTATCCATACTATTTTGAGAGAAAGTCTGGTCGCATATTAATGCAACCAGACTAATAAAAAATATCTGTCTCATCATTTCAGTATTTCAAGTTTAACTGAATATTCTATACCATCAAGTGACTTAATCTTAATAAAATAAATGCCATCTGCAAGGTCTGAAACATCAATTTGGTTAAGTGAAGATGTAATGCTTTTGATAGCTATACCTAATAGATTACAAACTTCAATAGAGTATATTCCAGATATAGGTTGACCTTTTGCATTTTTAAAACTTATTATATGAGAAGCAGGATTCGGATAAATCACAATTTTTTGTTCTGAAATAATTCCTAATTTTTCCTCTTCCTCCGGCATATTAAATTCTATAACTGTATCCATCATAGCTCTTGCTGTATAAATTCCTCTACCATAATCCCATCCGTTTAATACTGCAATAGATCGAATTTCAGGAAGTATTTCATCATTTAATTCAAATACTCCTTCATCATTCAAATTATTAAGATATATTTCTGAAGTTCTTGTAATATAATATTCAATATCATTTTCCGGGCTTATTGTTTCAAGCAATGTAGTTGCTGAATCATAATCATGTGCAGAAATGGCATTGCTTAATATAAGCAGTTCTGGAATATTTGTTTCTGCAACAAAATCAAAGAGATGTATAAGTATATCAGGTAATATATCCGCATCAATATCATTTGAATTTACTTTCTCCCAGAAGCTGTACAATGTATAAAAATCATTCAGTGTTCCATCAGGGTAATGATTGTCAAATACATAGGCGTAAGTGCCATACGCCCTTACTAATTCTTCAATAATATCATCCGTTTCCTCATCCCCACTTGTTCGTGCGTAAGGGATATCTACACATTCGTTCCCACCTGTAATGTCGGTTGGAACAAGGGGATATGTAACCCCCACAAAACATGGATTGGGCATTGTATATTGTGTACCATCATCGTCAGAAAAATACCATGATTGTGCTGCAAAATTTGTTGTACCATTACTTGCTCCACGGTTTGCAGTAGGGTCGGGTAGCCAGTAATTTCCGGCAGGCGCACCTGTTGCTGTCATATTAGGATAAAGAGGCTGAACGGTAGAAGAACCTCCTATATTATTAAAAAACATACCAGCATAGGGGCAGTCTTCAATCATATTGCAGTTAATAAGGCTGAGAGAAACATCGGCATTGCAATAAATACCTACGCTGCAATTATACACATGATTACTCGTGCAATTAAACCACTGTGTGTCGTCGAAATAGATTCCCCGAATGCGGTCTGCAGTTCCTGCGCCGTTTCCTTCGCAATAATTACTGAAAACCCTGTTATTATAACCGTGTATTACTTGTATGCCATGCGCATTATCTGAAGTTCCGTACGGAGAGAAATACACTTCATTATCATGAATAACAAAGTTACTTCCGTCCGGTGATTCTACTCCATTAATATGAATCCCTGTTTTTCCCTCGTTTATAACATTATCATATATTTCAAGGGTTAATTCACCGGGGGTTGTTTCAAATACCCTTATCGCCATTGCAGTAGAAGCACTGGTGAAGCTCGATGTAAGATTAAAAGTATTTCCGTATATATTTACAAGAGTGCTGGCACCCGTAACATCTTTCAGCCAAACACCATGGTCTTCATAATTATTAATTGTATTATCTTTTATCTCAATGCCCGATGTTGAGGTCTCAATTTTAACCGCTTTCTGCATTGTGTAAGGGCCAGAACCTGTGCCGTAAGAGCTGGTAAACTCATTTTCCCAAATGTATGTCTTCACATTACTACTCACATTCACTGCTGTTTCGCAGTTATTAAATTTATTGTTTGTTCCTGAGCCGGATATAGTACCAACCCTTAATACATCCTCCGGTGATGCAGTGCTTTTTGAAAAAATGCCATACCCTCCGCTTGCCATGTCGTGAAAATCGCCATCCTCCACATAGATGTATGAATCTTCTGCATAAATTCCCTTATCGCTGCCTGTAAAATAATTTGTGCTTGTGCCGTAAACACCTAGGCTTCCTATTGTAAATATATTTGTGGAGGTTCCAAAGCCGCTCAAATAAATACCGGCAATGGAGTTTCCCCCGCCAAGCAAAGACCCTCCGGTAAATGTACTATCTGTAACAGTGCTTGCGATAGTAGTGGAAGAAGTATAGGGAGACGCAAAAATGCCGTACTTGTTATTGCAAAATGTGGTACCGCTAATCGTAAATTTTGCTTCACTTGTTCCACTATTGGCATAAACAGCTTTATCAGCGTCTGCTATTTTTGTGTTACTTTGTAAAATCAATGTTCCTCCTCCGGTTATTTTTATACCCTTCCAAAGTGTACTTGCAGAGCAATAAATTGTAGAGTTAGATACAGTGAGAGTACAGCCGTTATTAATTACAATACCTAGTGATGCATTATCCACTTCAATACAACTATTACTGATTGTCAAATTCCCATATGAACCTCCGGATGAGGTTATGCTTAAATTACTGCTCATTTTATAAGTACCTGCCGCAAAAGTTGTTGTAGTTGTTACTGAGTAAGACGGTAGTGCACCTCCCCCCGTGCATGCTGTATAGCATTGCGCATAGGTTTCAATTGAGAATGTAAAGATCATAAGGAATAAAATTACTATTGAATAAATAGGGTTTTTACAGAGTATTGCCTGCCCACCCATACAATTGGTGGGAGGTGTTGAGGTGTTGAGGTGTTGAGGTGTTGAGGTGTTGAGGGAAATGTGTAAATAAAGATAAAGGTTTCATACGATAAAGTTTTAGAGTTAAAAAAATATTTTATTTCTAAAGCATCAACCGAAGAGAATCCACACAGATGGATGGACTAGGTTTGGTGTTTAACAGTATCGAAGGTAGATGAATTTTTGAGAAATATAGTACATGAAAAAATAAATCTGCTTATAACAATTTTACTTCTTGTTCATTTGTATCCCTTTCCTATGTAATTTCTGCTCTGAAAGCCTTTTCTTTGCGAGCTATATTAGAAACATGCATATACTTGTAACAGGCAGCAAAGGGCAACTAGGCAATGAGCTAAAAGATTTGTCAAAACAACATAAAGAACATAGTTATGTTTTTGTGGATGTAGATGAATTGGATATTACAGATGCTTCTGCAGTAAATTCATTTTTTATTACGCATCAATTTAATTGTTGTATCAACTGTGCAGCTTACACTGCTGTAGATAAAGCAGAAAATGATATCGCAATTGCACATAAAATAAATGTAATAGGAGTAGAGCATTTAGCAAACGCATGCCAGAAGCATGATGCTGTGTTGGTGCATATCTCCACAGATTTTGTATTTGATGGAACAAATACTTCTCCTATACAAATTGATGAAAAAGTAAACCCGATTTCTGTCTATGGACAAACAAAAGCGGAAGGCGAATACAGGGCATTGTCTCTCAATAAAAAAACAATTCTTATCCGCACAAGCTGGGTATATAGTTTTTACGGAAATAATTTTGTGAAAACCATGATCAGGTTAGGGAAGGAAAAAGCTGAATTAAATGTGATAGATGATCAGATTGGTGCGCCGACATATGCAGGTGATCTGGCATGGGTAATTCTAGAATGCATTAATAATTTAAATCAATTGTATTTTGGTATTTATCATTATTCCAATGGCGGAGAAACCACATGGTGTGGATTTGCTAAAAAGATAATGGAAATATATGGATTGGATTGTAAAATAAACCCAATTGCAACAGAGCAATATCCCTCACCTTCAAAACGTCCGAAATATTCTTTATTAAATTGCGATAAAATAAAAACAAGTTTAAATATTACAATCCCGCATTGGGAAGATTCATTAACCAAAGTGATTACACTTTTAAAACAACAAGAAATGTTAGAACAAATTGATGTAAAGAATATTATTGCCATAGCAGAAGCGGCAGGAAAAGAAATTATGCATATTTATGATACAGATGATTTTGCTGTGACTGATAAATCAGATAAATCTCCTTTAACAAAAGCAGATAAAGCAGGCAATGCGATTATCGTAGAATCATTAAAAAAAGATTATCCACATATTCCCATAATCTCTGAGGAAAATAAACTTATTGAATACGCTGACAGAAAAGATTGGGAATATTTCTGGTTAGTGGATCCGCTGGATGGCACAAAAGAATTTATTAAAAAGAACGGTGAGTTTACAGTGAACATCGCACTGATAAGAAATGGCAAGCCTGTGTTGGGCGTAGTGGGAATTCCAGCGAAAAACCAAATGTATTATGCAGTGGAGAATAAAGGCGCCTATAAAATTGATGAGAACGGAAATGAAACTAAGCTGCAAGTAACCGAGGCAAAAGAAAATGAGATTGCATTGATAGGCAGCCGTAGTCACCCCTCACCTGAATTTGATGCCTACTTGAAAGACATGGAACAGAAATATGCAACAGTGAATTTTGTACCCGCCGGAAGCTCTCTCAAATTCTGTTTAGTAGCAGAAGGAAAAGCAGATGTGTACCCCCGTCTTGGGCCAACTATGGAATGGGACACTGCTGCAGGACATGCTTTAGTTTTAGAGGCCGGTGCAAGAGTAAAAATTTATGGAGAAGAAAAAGACTTGCATTACAATAAAGAGAACCTTTTGAACCCGTTTTTTATAGTAGAGAAAAATGCTTAAGCTATTATGAAGCCAATAGTTCCTATAGAAAAACTTTTTGAAGTAAAAAGTGATAGCAACACTGTGATTGTTGATGCAAGGGGAGGAAAGGATGCCAGAGAAAGGTACAAAAGGGAACACCTTGAGAATGCTGTATTTATTGACCTTGAAAAGGACCTTTCTTTCAAAGGCGACCCAAAATTCGGCGGCAGGCATCCTTTACCGGACATTGAAGGATTTACAAAACGCCTTGGCGAACTCGGTATTTCGACTGCATCAAAAATTTTTATTTATGACGAAAAAACTTCGGCAATGGCAGCTGCTAGATTTTGGTGGATGATGCGGGACCTTGGGCATGAAGAAGTGTATGTAATCAATGGTGGATTGATGGCGGCAAAACAGGCCGGTTATACTATAACTGATAAATTGCCAGATATAGTGCCATGCGAAAGTTACCTGATTTCTGATTATGATATGCCTTCTGCTAGAATGGGCGAAGTAGAATCTGCTTTAGAAGCAAAATCATGCCTGCTCATTGATGTGCGGGAAGCATATCGTTATAATGGGGAAAGCGAACCCATTGATTTGATTGCCGGGCATATACCCGGAGCAATTAATATTCCCTACACAGAAAACTTGGATGCTGAGGGGAAATTTTTAACTGACAATTTGCTGAAGGGAAAATATAATCCCCTACTTGAAAAATATGATGCAGCAAATATTATTTGCCAATGTGGTTCTGGCGTAACTGCCTGTCATACCATTCTTGCATTGGAACAGATAGGAATAAACGGGGTGAAGTTATATGTAGGAAGCTGGAGTGAGTGGAGCAGGAATAAAATGCCGATGATCACAAAAGATGAGTGAAGGGGTCACTTCATCTATTAACATTTCTTATTTGAATTTTCTTGTACTTCTCAGTAGCATTGCATTTATAACTTCATAATATGAGATTGTTTTTCTTCTTCATTGTTGCCAATTTTACCTTTTCTGTTTGTGCTCAAATTAATCATACACATGCTGCCGAGAGGCAAATAGGAATTAAAAAAAGAAAGATTCTTGATGAAAACTCACTTGTACAGAATCTGCAATTCAGAAACGTAGGCCCAACTGTTATGAGCGGGAGAGTAACGGATGTAGATGTTAACCCGGATGACCCTACAAAATTTTATGTAAGTTATGCAAGCGGAGGATTGTGGTACACGGAAAATAATGGGCAATCATTCACACCTATTTTTGATCATGAAGATGTTATTACCATCGGCGATTTTGCAGTTGACTGGAAAAATAATGTGATCATAGTCGGTACAGGCGAAGTAAATTCTTCACGGAGTAGCTACGCTGGTAATGGAATTTATAAATCAGTTGACAATGGAAAAAACTGGCAATACCTTGGCTTGCCCGAAAGCCACCACATCGGCAAGGTGATGATACAACCAACAAATAATAATATCATTTACGTTGCAGCATTGGGGCATTTATATTCTGCAAATAAAGATAGGGGCATTTATAAAACAACTGATGGCGGCAAAACTTGGAAGCATGTTTTGTATATTGACGAAAACACAGGAGGCATTGACCTGGAGTATGATAAAAAAAATCCTGACATCCTCTACGCATCAGTGTGGCACAGGGAAAGAAGGGCTTGGGATTTTATTGAAAATGGGAAAGGCGGAGGAATTTATAAATCCACCGATGGTGGGGAGAGTTGGAAACTCATCACTGATGCAAGTTCCGGCTTTCCGCATGGAGAAGGGGTGGGGAGGATAGGTTTGGCAGTTGCACAAAATAACACAAACATTCTGTATGCTATCATTGACAATCAATTCATAAAACCTGATACAACTAAACCTGATCTCACAAAGCTTACTGCAAAACAACTGAAAGGGATTTCGAAGGAAGCTTTTTTAATCCTTGATGAAAAAGAACTGGATACTTTCCTGGTTGAAAATGATTTCCCGAAAGAATTCTCATCAAAAACTATTAAAGAAAAAGTTAAGAAAGGAGAATGGCAACCTAATGTATTGAATGAATACCTCAACCTCGGAGATTATGATTTTAATGCTCAGGTTTACGGCTGCGAAGTTTACAGGAGTGACGATGCAGGAAAAACATGGCGTAAAACACATACAGAAGAAATCACAGGTATGTTTTTTACCTATGGGTATTATTTCTCTACCATGTATGTTGCGCCGCAAAATGACGAACACATTTACATTCTTGGTTTCAATCTCTTGAAGAGTGAAGATGGCGGAAAAACTTTTTCAGGCATATCAAAAGAAAACGTCCATCCTGATCATCATGCACTTTGGTTGAATCCGAAAGATCTTGGCCACATAATAAATGGAAACGATGGGGGAATAAATATTACCTATGATGATGGCAAAACATGGAGCAATGCAAACAACCCGGCTGTTGGGCAATTTTATACCGTTGATGTAGATAATGCTGAGCCTTACAATGTGTACGGCGGTTTGCAGGACAACGGAGTTTGGTTCGGACCCTCAACTTATAATCGGAGTAATTACTGGATGATTAGCGGCGAGTATCCATACAAAAGTTTATACGGTGGAGATGGTATGCAAGTGCGCATTGACTTACGGGATAATCAAACCGTTTATACAGGTTACCAATTCGGGTTTTATGCGAGATTAAAAAACAGGCATGAAGAAATAAGCATACGTCCGGGCAATCTTCTAGGTGAACCGGCTCTACGTTTTAACTGGCAAACACCAATCTGGCTTAGTAAACATAACCAGGATGTTTTATATTACGGTGCAAACAAATTTTTTCGGTCACTCAATAAAGGAGAAAACTTAACAGCATTAAGCCCCGATCTATCCAATGGTAAAAAACCGGGCAACGTTCCCTATGGAACAATTACATCAATTCATGAATCGCCTAAGCGTTTCGGTTTGATCTATTGTGGAACTGATGATGGAAATGTTTGGCTTACTAAAGACGGCGGATACACCTGGGATAACATCTCGGGAAAGCTCCCGCAAAACCTATGGGTGAGCAGGGTTGCGGCCTCAGCTCACAATGAAGGCACAGTGTATGTTTCACTAAACGGCTATCGGTTTGATAATTTCCAACCGTGGCTTTTTGCAAGCAATGACTATGGAACTTCATGGACACAAATAGGAACTGACCTGCCTTTTGAACCTATCAATGTTGTGAAGGAAGACCCAAAGAACAAAAACATAATATACGTTGGAACAGACAATGGTTTGTATGTATCTATAAATGGTGGAAAAACATTCATGACAATGAAAGGAGGTTTGCCAAGAGTCGCTGTGCATGATCTAGCTATACAAGAAAGAGAAAATGAGTTAGTAGTAGGTACACATGGAAGAAGTATTTTTATAGCATCATTAAATGAAATACAAACTCTTGACACACTCCTCAATAAAGAACTGTTTGTGTTTAAAATACCATCAATAGAGTTTGATAAAAACTGGGGAAGTAAATGGGCAAGTTATGTCGAACCTTATCAGCCTGTCGTTGATTTTACCTATTTTATAAATAATCCTGCATCTGTAATTGTCTCAATACAAGATACAACGGGAATGATATTATTTGAATTGACCGATACTGCAGAAGCTGGTTTGAATTACTTAAGTTACCATCTAGTAATGAATGAAAATGCGGCACTCAATAAGAATAAGAAAGTGAAGAATGATGGTGTAGGGAAGGAGATAAAACAAGCAGGGGATAAAAAATATTATCTCCCACCCGGGAAATATTTTTTAAAAATATCCGCCCCCGGATTATTGGAAGAAAAAAAAGAATTCTTCATAAAAGAAAAAGACAGGTAATGAACGCAGAAAATTTACAATACCCGATTGGAAAATATGTAGCACCAAAAGAATATTCTGAAGACTTATTAAAAAATTGGATGCAGGAAATTGAAAATTTTCCTGTAAAGTTTTCTTCTATTGCTGAGGAATTGACTGATGCACAATTAGAAACCCGATACCGCCCGGAGGGATGGACTGCAAGGCAGGTGATACATCATGTAGCCGATAGTCACATGAATGCATTTATCCGTTTTAAACTTACACTTACAGAAGATACTCCTACCATAAAACCCTACCTTGAACATAAATGGGCGCAGTTGGCTGATGTTCAACTGCCGATTTCAGTTTCTTTACAAATTGTGGAAGCCGTTCATCAAAGATGGGTTGTTGTTTTAAAAAATATGAAACGGGAAGATTTTGACAGAACCTATAACCACCCTCAGTATGACGAGATTTTACCTCTTTGTTATGCACTTGGCCTGTATGTATGGCATGGTGAGCATCACCTCGCACACATCAAACTCTGTATGTGAGTTTATGGAAGGGACATTATTGAATTGTGAATTTTCAGTACACATAAATAGCTTCTTCGTATTCAGAATCCCATGAATGAGGTTTTTTTTGTATTCTTATCAACAGCCAGATTTTGGAATATTATTTTTTTTACATACGTTTGACAATTCGTAACCTAAATCTACTTCTATGGGAAAGTTTTACACCAACTCTTCATCCCCCCAAACAATCAGTTTTCTCAAATTTCTGATTAAACAGAAGTTTCGAAAGCGATTTTAAAAGACGGCACCTCCGGTACCCTCTTTGAATAAGCGCCTGCACACACTACAGCTTTTCAATTTTACTAACCCTAAACGAACCAATTTATGAACAGAAAGATTTCTGGCATCTGCCTGTGTATAGTATTTTTAATTTCCATTTATAATTCTACCTTCTCACAAATAGTCGGTACAAATTGTTTCCTCAAAGGCAATTATATTCATCTGGGTGTAAACAACTGCGGAGCCTATGGTTCTAATGCAATTCCTCCTACTGGCTATAGTTATAATGTATATTCTGGGTTAGGGTTTACAACAGATAATGCGATGGACGGGTGGTCCACCGGATGGCCTCAATACTGCGGAGATTATTTTGTTCCGGGTTCACCTGTTGAAGGGTGGGGTTTTCAGATTGGGGCTGGTACAATAAAATACAACACCGATCAATACTGTTACCCGAACGATATCCCAGGTTCAATTAGCAGCTATAGTTATGTTGCTGGTGTCTATAGTTGTATTTGGGAGGGAGATTTTATAACAGCAACTAGAAATATCCATTTTAAACAGGAAACTATTTTGAAAGAAGATGAAACCTACTTTGTCACAAGAATAACTATGACAAATAACGGATCAACAAACATTTCAAATATGTACTACATGCGCAATGTAGACCCTGACCAGGACCAGCCCTGGAGTTATGATTTTACAACATATAATGAAGTAATAAATCAACCGCCAACTGACCCGCAGGCATTGGTTACATCAGAGGGGCTTACTTACGGTTGTTTTCTCGGGCTTGGCTCAAAAGACCCGAATTCGAGAGTTACCTATGGAAATTTTTCAACCAATACATACGGCGCAAAAGCCGTTTACGACGGGACAATGGGCTACTATCAGAGCGGCAATATGACATCAGATATAGCAAACTCCATCTCATTTCTTATCTCTTCAATCCCCGTTGGTGAATCCTACTGTGTTGCCTTTGCTTATGTGCTTGATCCTGCCGACATTGATGAAGCACTTGATAATACCCTCCCTGTTTCGTTCACAATAGGCGGTATACCAGCAACCTCCGGGGATACAATCGCAATTAGCCCGGGAGTTCCTATTGATTTGAGTATTATAGGGTATGCAGGTTATACTTATTCCTGGTCGCCGGGCACAGGGCTCAGCAGTACAACTGGAACCACGGTTACTGCTACTGTGAGTTCTACAACAACTTACACTATCAGCGGCTCAGGCACAGACTGTGGAAATTTAACAGGAACTATAACATTAATTCCCATTGTATTGCCCGTTGAGATCACCTACTTTGCGGCTAACTGCATGGATGCTGCTATTGGATTACAATGGGAAACAGCAAATGAGATTCATAGTGAAACATTTTTTGTTGAAAGAAGTGCAGACGGTGTAACCTTTTCGACCATAGCAGAATTGCCTGCAGCCGGTTACAGTAGTTCAGATTTGCACTATAGTTACACAGACAAGCAGCCTGCTCCCGGAATGAATTATTACAGGCTCAAGCAGGTTGATTTCAACGGAGTTGAAAATTATTCAGATGTGATAACCGCAGAATGTACAATCAATACAAACCAATTTGAAATTATGTATGCATCCGCAACCAATGGAGTAATTGACCTTTCATTGTTCACTACCCACCAGGGTGTTTATACAGTCGAGCTGATTGGCATGCAGGGGCAAACTCACCTGTTCAGGAACATTGAAATGCAACATGGAACAAATAATATTCAAATCCCTTTAGGAAATAACGCTTCAAAAGAATGCCTCCTTGCAGTAGTTACTGACAAGGCCAACGGCAAACAAATAGCTAGGAAATTACTTACGGAGTGAGTAATTTATTTCTTCATAAGGTAGATGTTAGTAAGCCCCGGCAATTTGAATTGCCGGGGCTTCATTAATTTAGAATGCATCGAATACAAGTTTAAACGGTTTGAAGTATCTGCACAGGTTAATGAAATTTGCTTAGTATAGTACCTAAAACAAACCATCTATGAATATCAAAATTACTTTTCTGAAAACATAACAGCGAAAGACTTTAAAATCATATTACACAGCCTGTAAGATTTTGATTGAAAAGTTTAAACGCCCGTTATGAAACATATCTTTTTATTTCTAACAACTTTTATTACACTTTCCGCCTTCTCTCAAATTGCCGGATCAGATTGTTTTTTACAGGGCAATTATGTTGAAGTGGGGATAAACCAATGTGGGGCCTACGGTTCACAATCAACTCCACCTTCAGGGTATCACTGGAATGGCTGGTCATTTGTATGGGGCCCTGGATTGGGGTTTGTAGTCGATCATGATAAAGATGGTTGGACATCCGGGTATCCTGAATATTGCGGAGATTATTTTGTACCGGGTTCCCCGGTAGAAGGTTGGGCTTTCCAAATCGGCTATGATGTATATTATAACTCAGACCAGAGTTGCTCAAGTTATTCTATACCCGGAACTATAACTGGTTATAATTATTCATCTGGTGTATATACCGGGACTTGGGAAGGAGATATCGATGCTTCTGTGTGGCCATATACTTATGATGTTCATATAACGCAGGAAACAAAACTTCCTGAAAACGCAAGTTATTTTGTAACAAAAGTTACAATTTGCAATGAAGGGACTAATGATCTGGTTGATGTATTTTATGAACGTAATGTTGACCCTGATAATGAGCAACCTTGGTCAGGTGACTTTACTACCTACAATGAAATTGTTCACCAGCCACCCGCAGATAATGATGCCCTTGTTATATCAGAGGGTTTGAGTTACGGTTGTTTTCTCGGCCTCGGGGCAAGAGATCCAAACTCACAGGTAGTGTATGGAAATTTCTGGACTACTGACGGAACACCAAGAGGTATTTATGAAGGAACTGAATGGGGATACTACTGGAGTGGAAACTACACCAGCGATATTGCAAATTCTATAGCATTCAAAATACCCATCATCCCGGCAGGCGAATGCCGTTGTGTCGCTTTTGCATACATTTTAAATCAGGATGATCTTGATGATGCTCTGGACGCAACACTTCCTTTGTCATTTATGGTTGATGGTGTGCCTTATGCTTCTGGAAGTACAGTAGCTGTTGGGGAAGGAGTGCCTGTAACTATTACAGTGATTGGAGATCCCGGGTATACTTTTACCTGGAGTCCTCCAGCAGGCTTAAGCTCAACTACAGGAAGCACTGTAACTGCTACTGTTTCGTCAACTACAACCTATACGATCAACGGAGACGGCGATCAATGCGGTAATGTAAGTGGAACCATTACTCTTGAACCTGTCATACTTCCTGTTGAGATAAGTTATTTTGGTGGGCAATGCAATGATGGAGATGTAATACTGCAATGGGAAACTCTAAGTGAATTGAACAGCGACAAATTTTATATTGAACGCAGCAATGATGGTCAGCATTTTGAAACAATTGGAAGCATTCCTGCAGCGGGCTACAGTTCATCCGAAACACAATATGTTTATCTTGACAAAAATCCGAATGTAGGCTTGCAGTACTACAGACTAAGAGAAGTTGATTTCAATGGAGCTTATCAATATTCTGCAATCATCAACAGTAATTGTACTTCACCATTTTCTGAACTTCAAATTTTATCTGCTATGATCACAGATATTTACATTGACATTCATTTCACTGCTCCGCATGACGGCGATTATATGCTCGAACTTTATGACATGAATGGCAACCGGGCGATTTCAGAACGGCTGCAGTGTTATGCCGGAAATCAATCAGTAAAAATTCTGGTAAATGAAAAATTTGCACGACAATATTTTGTGCTGGTGGTGAATGATATGCTTGCCGGTGATCATGTTGGAAAAAAAGTGATATCTGCGAATTAAAAAAAAATTTGTAACCTTACTTATACCCTCAGTGATGCTCGAAAACCTCTGGCAGCATAATAAGATTCTGCTCCATTATGATATGTAAACACATGATCGAAGCGGCGATCACAGAAAAGGGCGCCGCCAAGTTTCCTGATATGGGGAGGAGTTTTTACCCAGCTGGATGTTTTTATATCAAACTCTCCAAGTTTTTGTAATTCACGGTATTGTTCTTCTGTTAACATCTCAATACCAAACTCAGCAGCCATACCTAATGCGCTGTTTTTGGGTTTATTCTCTTTCCTTGAAGCTAAAGCCTCCTCATCATAACAGATGCTTCTGCGGTGTTTTGGAGTTTCGGCGGAACAGTCGTAAAAAATATATTCACCTGTTTTTTTGTCGTACCCTACAACATCTGGTTCGCCACCTGTTGTTTCCATGTCATCCAAAGACCAGAGTTTCTCTGGAGAAGCCTCCAGCTTAGCCTGAACTTTAGCCCATTCTAAGCCTTTATGACGATTCATATTTTTTTCAAAACGGGCTTTCAATGTGTTAATCAGTTCTTTGCTTTGTTCCGGCGACAATTTTTTTTTATTGTTTGGCATGATGCTCTTCTTATTCTTATTTAACTCTGTCTCGGTGGTAAAAATAATTAAACCCTTCGGGAAAATATTTAGGGAAAATAAAACTCTGATATTAATTTAAAACCTCACCTGAGCTTGCACATAAAGTCTGTCATCATGCCTGTAGGGAAGGATATCTGTTATCTGTCCCCGGAATTCATAATTGATAAGAAAACGCAAGCGGTCTTTCGGTTTTCCGTAGTAAGCACCTACAGTTACTCTTTTCCATTCATCTTGAAACACATCATACCTGATTGAGGGCCCAATATCCCATTTTGTTTTTATTGCAAGTATTGCAAGTGCGCCTATAGGATCATCGTACAATGTATCAGCAGCCATGTCAGTACCTTTTCCAAACTCAGAAACAAAAAAGAAATTTTTCATTTCAACACCAACATCGGCTCCTATTCTTTTGAAATCTACAAACACATCATCGTCAGGAATTTCAATAGAATCTCCAAGAAATCTCAGCCCGCCGTAGCCGAAAGAGCCTCCCAGGTTCAATTCAATTTTTGGGGTTTTATATCTCACACCAATGCGCCCCCACAGTGCTTTTTTCGGATTAAAATCGAAAGGCCCCTGGGGATTACTTCTTGTTCCATTCGTAAATGTAATGTCGTTCTCAATCCTAACATTTGCATTTAGAGGAATCTTGCCCAGCAAACCAAGCCCAACGTCTCTCAAGTTTTCGCCCCTCGAAACTGCATCACTCATCTCAGCCCTGTTTACAAAATACATCTCAGTGCTTGACTGGCGATTTTCCCATCCGAACTGTATTTTTTGCTGCCCGATGCGCAGATCCTGGATGATATCCGGCTTATTGAGTAAATGAAGTTCAATATATGCGTCTCTTACTACGCCGGTTATTTCAGGTGACCGGGGATCAATTTCCAACTCATAAGAAGTAAAATTATTAACATCACCCCTGGCTATTAACCTTGCTCTCAGGAGCCTGAATCCTAGCGGGTCAGTAACTGAATCACCGTTGGTATCAAACTGAGATCTCGAATGCACTTGTATAAAACCATCTATTTTGATGATGTTTTTCTTTTTATTATTTCCGGATGTGTCCGTCAAAGTAGGTTCAGAAAAAAACTTTGTGAACAGGCTTTCTTCATTTCCCTTCTGCGCCTGTATTGATTCTGCATCGCTCATTTGTGCTTGCCCATTGTTGGATGCGAAAAATAAAAATGACAATAAATACAGGCTCTTACAATTGATTGTGAACTGAGCTGATTTTGGTTGATGATCTCTCATATAGTTGTAATGGTTTAGTGATAAATTTCCCGCTAACCTATTGCAGGATTTTGGAGAGATTCTGTTAAAAGAAAAGGCGCCTGTTAAGCGCCTTTAAAAATAAGATAAAGAATAATATCTATATGATAGTTATCTTCTTGGAATATACAGCCCCGTCAATTTCAAAAGAGACAAGATACGTTCCGGTAGATACTGTGCTGACATCAATATTATACCTGTTTGCTCCGGCAGTTCTTGCCACTGTTCCAAAATTGCGAACTAGTAAACCTCCCATCGTATAAAGTTTGGTCGTAACTGATGTAGATTCGGTTAATGTCAGTGTTATTTCAGTATAAGTGTCGGCCGGATTAGGCGCTATTACGATACCCGCTATGATCTCCTCTTGAATTGGAGAATCAGAAGCAACTGCAGCTGAATCATTTACCAAACTGAAATCACAATCTCCGGAAGCCAGTGTTGTAGTTCTGAAGAATCCAATTCCATGTGTTCCTAAATAAATGGCTTTACAATCCTTTTCCCTTATAAATCCTTCTCTCATATCGAGTACCGGTACACTTCCTATCACAGAATTTTCCTGAGTCCAGTCTCCGCCGGCCGAGATACTATAAGACCAAACCCCAAATTCAGTAGCCGCTAAAACTTTGTCAGAATCATACTCTTCAATAAGTATACTATAAACCGGAATGTTTGGCAATCCGTCAGCAATTGATGTGAAAGTAGCTGCGTCATTATCCAGAGCATTATCAGAATAGAACACATTATCGTCAATTCCATAACCTGCTGTGGAAACTGCTATTTCATTTGGATTATCCCTGTTTATGCTGATACCTGTAATACGGGCTGAACTACCGCCTACAGCAAATATTTCAGGGTAGAGGTAAGAAGAAATTCCTGCAGTAGAGGGTGTGAAAACATCATCAATATAAGTGTAATCTGCTGTTAATATACCATCAAGCCTATATAATCTTCCGGTTTGTGTGCCGATGAATACTGTATTCCCGGAGTTATCATATTCAATTGCTGTAACAGTTCCTAATGTTGATGCTTGAACTTTGAACCATTCAGGTGCCTGGGTTGAATTAAACAAAGCGCCTGTGGTTAGCCAAAGATTAGTACCTGATGCAAGGAGTAACCTGCTTTCAGATAAACCAGAACGGGTAAGGGCAATTGTTCTGCCTTCATATTCTACTTCATCATTTAAAACATAGAAGTTTCCACTACCTGCGGGATATTCAACTGAACCGCCATAAAGAACATCTTTAAAAGTTACATACAAATCCCAGTTCTCCCAGAGTTTAAAATTTGTTACGAATTCGGCACCGTTGTCAGGAAGGCCATCAGGCGCACACCCTGTTCCGGTTCCTCCTGTTTTATCAATATTGCAATCAAAAATACCTCCGCTTGAACTTCCTCCATTAACAGATCTTCTTAATTCGCCAAAATAAATAGCTCCGAATACATAATCGGGGCGAATTCTTGAAACTTCAGCCCGACCACCGTCGCCACCAATAATTCCTTTCGCCTGTCTTGAGCTACTCCCAAGAAAATCTACATATTGAGTACCGTTATCCTGGCTTCCGCCTACGGGGTTTCCGAATAAACCAAATCCCATCCCGAAGATCTGAAAGGTGTTGTAACCTGTGTTAACTATCTGGAAATCCGGGCTATTATCCCTTGCATTTAATGTTCTTGAAACTCCCCCATCAGAACCTATATACATGATGTCAGGATTATCCGGCCTGAAAGCGAAGAAATGTTGGTCGGCATGGATATATTTTGAAAAGTATTCCGGGTATGCCCAGAAACTCATCACATTCCATGAACCTATAGAAGCTTGCCAGTTATATGTGTAGTAAGTTCCGCCAGCGTAAACCAGATCCCTATCTGCCGGATTAACTGCTATGCAGAGGTTATAATATCCTTGACCATTTAATGGGAAAAAGAATGTACTACCCGCTGTTGAGATAGTGCTGAAGTTTAACCCTCTATCGGTAGAACGATAAATTCCTGTAAGTTCACTGCCCCCTGTTGCTATCACATAACAGTAATTAGGATCAGATTGAGCAACAGCTAACAGAAGCCTTCCCGATGTTCCCACAGAAGGTAAGCCCCCGCCCACTTGTGTATAGGTGCTGATATCTGAAGATGAACTCGTATGATATTTATTGTTGTAGCTTGCATGAACGGTTCCGTCTGATGCAAAAGCAACATCTAATGCACCGAAGGAACTCATTGGGCCTGTTACTGTACCGAAATCCCAGGTGGTTCCTCCATCGTTTGAGTAAGATAAACCACCATTATGGGCTACAACTATTTTATTTGCATCAGTAGGATGACATGCTATTCTGTTGATTATTGCCCAGTCAGCAATACCACCTAAGGTTCCTGGGGTGGGCTCTGTTTCAGGTAATATTGTAAAAGAGATTCCATGATCTGTTGATTTGTAAACCCCATTTCCCCTAAAGCCAGGGGTAAAACTCTGTGAACCGTCAAAATACCCGGTTTGACCTTCGCCTCCACCAATGTAAATGGCACCATCTGCAGCCACAGCTATTGAAGTAATTGATAAAGCCTCCAAGGTTTCATTAGCAGGACTTGGGGACCAGTCTAAGCCCCCATTTTCTGAAATAAATAAACCTCCTGCAACACCTCCGGCGTACATTCTTGTAGGATCATCTTTATCAAAAGCAATGGCCCGGGTTCTTCCGCCTACGTTGTTGGGTCCCATGCTTTCCCATGCAAGATTTAGTAAGCTTCCTCCTCTAGTACCAGCAACTTGCAAAGCAGCTTGCACTTCCTTTCTGCCAGCTATAATATCATCCATTGTAAGTGTGCCAGTTTCAGGGTTAATTCTCAACTGGTTCATGTATTCCCTGTAAGCATTAGCGCCTTCTCCTTCTTTTTCTTCATATCCGCCCTTTTCACTGCTATACATTGTTTCTTTTGAAAATTGGAGGAATACAAAAGAAGCAATTGCAAAACCTGCCGTAAGTAGCATTGGTAGTACATTAGAACGTTTCATGCAATTCTGTTTTTTTTGATTTTGGGTGCAAATTAATAAATAAAAATATTTTGATTGTCATATTTTATAAGTTTGACTAACAACTTACAATATGTGCTTTTCAGCATGATAGCTGCTACGCACTAAGGCGCCACTTTCAACGTATTGAAATCCTTTCTGTAAGCCGGTTTCCTTATAAGCAAAAAATTGTTCCGGAGTGATAAATTCTTTTACCTCTAGGTGCATTTTTGTTGGCTGTAAATATTGCCCAAGAGTAAGTACATCACAACCATGTTCAAGCAAATCATTCATAATTTCATGAACCTCGTCCACTGTCTCTCCTAACCCAAGCATGACCCCGCTTTTTGTTCTTTTACCAAAGGCTTTGGTAAGGTTTATTTGTTCAAGGCTGCGCTCATATTTTGCCTGGGGTCTTACGAGCCTGTACAATCTTTTTACTGTTTCCATATTGTGGGAAACTACCTCCTGCCCGGCATCAATCATCTGGTATAATGCATCCCAATTCCCTTTTACATCAGGAATTAATGTTTCAATTGTAACATGCGGAGTTCTTTTTTTTATCTCAGTAATCGTTTTGTTCCAAACATGTGCCCCCCTGTCTTCCAGTTCATCCCGATTAACTGATGTAATAACTGCATGTTTTACCCCCATGAGTTCAATTGCTTCAGCCACCCTGTAGGGTTCTTCCATGTCAAGTTCAGTGGGGCGCCCCGTTTGAACGGCGCAGAAAGAACATGACCGTGTACAAACATTGCCCAAAATCATAAATGTAGCTGTTCCTGCGCCCCAACATTCGCCCATATTCGGACAGTTGCCACTTTCACAGATGGTGTGGAGTTTATAAGTATCTACTAATTGCCGGACTTTGCGATAGTTTTCGCCAGTAGGGAGCTTTACCTTTAGCCAAGAAGGCTTTCTTAAAATCTGTAGCTTATCTGTTGATTGTAAAACCGGGAGGTCTTCCATACTGTGGATCTACCATTTTTTGCCTAACTGCAAACTTAGGTATAAATACACGAAGTAGGGTTTGTTGTTTTCAATAATCATCATGGGAACATCCTTTATATAAAATTCACCGCCAATGCCTGCTTCCACTGCTTTTACGAAGTCATCATAACTAGCCCAGTCAAAATTAATCCCCGCTTTTCCAAACCCTCCAGGCAGAAGGCTTATTTCGTTTAATCCTTTATTGAATCCTGAGTAACCGTAAATACTGGTGGCATTGAGAAAATCTGATTCTGTCTCTGAAGTGTACTTTTCTGAAATGATAAAGGCATCACCATCTTCTTCATACCAAACATCAAGAAAGTATGGTTTTACAAAACCCAAAGACGGACCAAAGGCATAATTAAATTTGATCTCATACCCGTTTTTTTCGGCTTTTTGGCCTAACAAGAATTTATTACCGTAACCTGCCTTTAAAGCAAAAAAACTATTCTTTTTACCATACACAAAAGGTCTTGGAGAATCATAGGGAAAAGCTACAGTGTACTCATTAATCTTCTTGAGTTCTTTCGGGTGTTTCAGAAAATTTAATTCAAAATAGTATACCCTGTCTTTTTCGTTAGTAATACGTTTTGTAAGGTCGCTCATCATGCCGAAGCCTGAAGTAGATGCTTTCAGGCCAAAACTGAGTGAGGTATTATAAATCAGCCCGTTAGATTTTAAAGAACCACTTTTGTTTATCACCACCGCATTTCCATTATTTTTTTCCTCTGCTACTTCAGTTTGCGCATGCGCAAAGGCAGAACAAAAGAGAAAAAATAAAGCGGGTAAAAATTTCATCGCCTAATATTAAGTACTTTTTTGCTAAGTTAAGTCAATATTTAACGTAAAGTTTGTCATGAATGTTTCATTTTACCTGAAAATGTGCAGGCATTATGTTCAATTAGACTTTACTTCGGTAATTTAGGTAAATACCCCACAGGAAAGGAAATATCCGAAATGAATTAAAGGGCTTAATTAAGAAATATTATCAACGGATTTTGAGGTAGTATTGGTGATCTTGTTAGGGCAACCTTCCCTGTGACAGGAGGATAAAGAAGCACCAATGATTGCCAGAAAACCTGCTGCGAGGAGGAGTTTCCTAAATGATCTTAGAGTTTGCATACTTTCAAAATTATGTGGTGTAAACCAGTCCTTCAACATTTCAGTTCACTTATTTTTCAACATTAACGGGAAGGCTTACTCTTTTATTTTACAGGCGAAGCTACAAAATAGTTTTTGTGTTTTGACCTTTACCAATATCTTTCCCGGCAAATAGACGACATGCGCATTCATTTAGTTGCTATAGGTGGAGCGGTTATGCATAATCTTGCCATTGCCTTAAAACTTGGTGGGCACAAGATTTCGGGCAGTGATGATGAGGTTTTTGAACCCTCGCTTTCCCGACTGAAAAAGCATGATATATTACCTCAAGAATTTGGATGGTTTCCCCAAAAAATTTCGAAAGAATTAGACGCTGTCATATTGGGGATGCATGCAAGGGCTGATAACCCGGAGTTATTAAAAGCCCAGGAGATAGGCGTTCCAGTATATAATTTCCCCGAATATGTATTTGA
The DNA here is from genome assembly GCA_046160675.1 of Chitinophagales bacterium. Taxonomy (GTDB): domain Bacteria; phylum Bacteroidota; class Bacteroidia; order Chitinophagales; family BACL12; genus JACMJP01. The sequence continues at coordinate 3,991 of JBJXHH010000046.1, read as the reverse complement.
ACAATCCAGGCAAAAAACTAGAGTGGCAATTTGCGGTAGTCACGGAAAGACAACCATTACTTCCATGATTATGCATTGTCTGAAACATGTGGGAAAAAATTTTGACTATCTGGTAGGCGCTCAACTACAAGGTTTTGAAACCATGGTTCAGTTGAGTGAGGCAGATACTATTATTATTGAAGGTGATGAGTATTTTGCTTCGCCAATCGATCGCCGGCCGAAATTTCTTTTTTATCAACCGCAAATTACCCTCATCAGCGGCATCGCATGGGACCATTTTAATGTGTTCCCAGCATGGGAAGAATATCTTCACCAATTTACCCAGTTGTTAAATAGCTTGCAAACTGATGCCACTGTTATTTATAATTGTGAAGACGAAAACATAATTAAAGCATTTAAAGAATCTACATGTAAAGCCAGGCGCATTGCATACGCAACTCCAACCTTTACTATTCAAAATGGGAAAACATGTATTGGATATGAAAATAGTTTGTATGAGTTGACAGTTTTTGGGAGACACAATATGCAAAATATGATGGGCGCAAAACAAGTGTGCAATTTACTAGGAATAAGTAGTGAAGTCTTTTTTAAAACCATGCAAACCTTTTCCGGCGCTGCAAAACGATTAGAGGTTATTCGTAAAGATAAATCAATTATTATTTTCAGAGATTTCGCACATGCACCTTCAAAAGTGAAAGCTACTGTAGAGGCAGTTAAAGAACAATACCCGGATAAACAACTCATTGCCTGCCTTGAGTTGCACACATTTAGCAGCCTGAATAAGTCTTTCATACCGCAATACAAAAACACTATGCAAGCTGCCGATAAAAGAATTGTGTATTTCAATCCTCACACAATTGCAATGAAAAAGTTAGAAAACATAAGTATTGAAGAATTAAAAATGTTTTTTAATGATGATAAACTGATTGTGCTTAATAGTTCAAAAGACATACTTTCTACAATTAAAAAGTTAAAGTCTGCTAACGATGCAGTATTATTAATGAGTTCTGGGAATTTTGACAACCTTGATTTTGACGTTTTAACATAAATTTGCTGCAATGTTAAAACTTGACAAGCCTCTTGCTTTTATTGATCTTGAAACAACCGGAGTAAATCTCGCCGTTGACAGAATAGTTGAAATAAGCATGTTGAAAGTATTTCCGAATGGCAATAAAGAAAGCAAAACTCTGCGCATCAATCCCGGCGTTCCCATTCCGAAAGAAGCATCAGATGTGCATGGGATAAAAGATGAGGATGTGAAAGATTGCCCAAGATTTGAGGGTGTTGCATTAGAAATAAGAACTTTTCTTGACAATTGTGATATAGCAGGGTATAATTCAAACAAGTTTGACGTACCTCTTCTAATCGAAGAATTTTTACGGGCGGATATCGGATTTGATGAGAACCGCCGAACCATAGATGTGATGCGTATTTTCACTCTCATGGAAAAACGTACGCTTGAAGCGGCTTATAAATTCTTTTGCAACAAAGAATTAACCAATGCTCACAGCGCCGAAGCAGATGTGAATGCAACATATGAAGTTTTGCTCGGGCAATTGGATATGTATAAAGAGAATTTGAAGAATGATGTAGCATCACTACATGAATTCACTAAAGACGGGGATTTTGTTGATTATGGAAGGCGCATGATTTTTAAGAATGGGAAAGAACATTTTAATTTCGGGAAATACAATGGTCAGGCAGTCGAAGATGTATTTAAAAGGGAACCTCAATATTTTGATTGGATCATTAATAATGACTTCCCCTTGCACACAAAATTGAAATTGAAAATGATAAAACTCAGATTAAAGCAAACAAAAAATTAAATTTTTTCCAACCAACCTTCCAACTCTGTGGCTGATAAACTTGTTGTAATACCAACATATAATGAGAATGCAAACATTGCAGAGATGATTCATGCGGTGTTGGCTTTGCCACAGCAATTTGACCTGCTGATAATAGATGATAATTCACCTGATGGTACTGCTGGAAGTGTTGAAGCGGTACAAAAAGAATATACAGGCAGATTGTTTTTACAAAAACGAGAAGGCAAACTTGGCCTGGGCACTGCTTATATAAAAGGTTTTAAATGGGCGTTAGAAAATAAATATGAATACATTATTGAGATGGATGCAGATTTTTCACATAACCCAAACGACCTGCCCCGCCTCATCGAAACCTGTGAGAATGGCGTTGATGTTGTTATTGGATCAAGATATGTAAAAGGAGGAAATGTTGAAAACTGGCCTGCAAACAGGATCTTGCTTTCAAAATGTGCAAGCATTTATGTTCGTTGTATTACCTGGATGCCTGTGAAAGACACCACGGCCGGTTTTGTCTGTTACAAAAGAAAAGTATTTGAGAAAATTGATCTCAACAAAATAAAATTCATCGGTTATGCCTTTCAGATTGAACTTAAATTTGCTGCCTGGCGCTGCGGATTCATCCTCAAAGAAATCCCCATCACATTCAAAGACCGTGAAAAAGGAATATCAAAAATGAGTAAGGGAATTTTTAGAGAGGCGCTTATCGGGGTATTGAAAATGAAATGGAACAGCATGTTCACAAATTACCTGCGCAAGTAAGTTTTCCCTTTTAACTTTAGTACATTATTTATGCAAAATAAAGAACCTCATAAGACGGGTTTTAAACGAATGGGAAAGAAACAGGGGTTATCCCCTGGTACATTAGTTTATACGGGCAAATATATTCCTGAGCGTATCATCATCACTGCCATTCACTATAACGAACATATATTTGAAGAAAAAGAGATTAGTAAAGAAGAAATTAGTAAACATCATGCAAATGCAAACACGATTACATGGATAAATATTGAAGGCTTAAATGACACAAGCATTATTGAAAAGGTGGGGGAAGAATTTAATTTGCACACCTTACTTCTTGAAGATGTATTAAATGTTTTCCAGATCCCTAAATTAGATGATTATGAAGATGAAGGAGTTTTGTTTCTCACAGTAAATGAATTTTTTACCGAACACACGAAAAACATGAAACAAGACCAGGTAAGTTTGATACTTGGGAAAAATTTTGTGGTCACTTTCCAGGAAAAAGCAGGCGATGCATTTGGGCCGGTTCGGGAACGTATAAGAGAAGGAAAAGGACGCCTCAGAAAAAAGGGATCTGATTATCTTGCTTATGCAATCCTGGATGCTTTAGTTGACAGTTACTATGCAGTTCTTGACAAGTATAATGAAGAATTGCTGGGAGTAGAGGATGCTATCATTGGGAACCCGAAAAGAGACCAACTGGCAAAAATCCATAACATATCAAAAGATCTGATCACTTTCCGTAAGTCAGTTGCACCATTGAAAGAGATAGTAAATAAACTGATAAACGATGATACGGGGTTAGTGCATGCATCCTTGTACGTATACCTTAGAGATCTGAATGATCATGTTAACCAGATTATAAACACCGTGGATACTGATAGGGAATTCCTTGGCAGTTTAATTAACACAAACCTTACAAATATCAATAACCGCATGAATGAAATTGTGAAAGTGCTCACGGTTGTTTCTGCCATTTTTATCCCGCTGACATTTATTGTAGGGGTTTATGGCATGAACTTTGAAAATTTCCCCGAACTGCGATGGCACTATGGTTACTTCATTCTCTGGGGTATCATGATTCTTATCGTAGCAATTCAAATTTCAATTTTCAAGAAAAACAAATGGCTTTAAACGTATTGCTTAACATTAAACAACACACTTATGAAAAAATTATTACCCGCTTTTTTGCTTACCCTTCTATCCGCACCTACGTTTGCGCAAACGACTACTCCATCAAACTCCACCTCTAAAGGAGCCGGATACTTCGGCATCGGCATACTGGCAGGGGTTCCGATGGATGAGTACAAAACTTTTAATGATGAACTTGCCATCGGGCTAGGATTGAATTTCTTTTATCAGCCTTCACAGAAGATACCTGTCATGGTAGGGCTTGATCTCGGTTTCTTGGGGGCAGGAAACAA
>JBJXHH010000045.1:0-4280 GCA_046160675.1 Chitinophagales bacterium | reverse complement strand
ACAGCAACAAATGTTGTAGGGCTTGTAAGATCCTCTACCGGCAACACAGATGCTACAGGCCGTACATCATGCAGTACGGGCGCAGCTGCCGTTGCCTTGGGAGGCGGAACATGGACCTATGAGATGCGGATAAATGCCTTGCCTCTATTATCGAATGCATCAACAGACCCATCGCCTGAAATATACCAGGTTCTTGTAGGTTTTTTTGATGTGAATACTACACAAAACCAAACAGATGGCATCTATTTCCTGTATGACAGGGCTGGAGTAACTACCGGCTCAGCGGCGGGCGGGTCAATATATTGGCAAACAGCTACTGTATCAAATTCTACGAACAGAACATTTACCACCACTTCAATCGAAGTGTTAACGGGCGTTACAACATTAAAAATTGTAGTCAATGCAGACGCTACACAGGTTGACTTTTATTTGAATGACAATGCAACAGCAGTGGCAACGCATACAAATGCTGCTACCATTCCCGACGGCGCAAACAGGGCATGCGGCTTTGGCTGGATGCTCATTAAAAGTACCGGCACCGCAAACCGTGCAATGGATATAGATTATATCTCTGCGCAATGTGATTATACAACAGCAAAATAAAATTTATAACCAATTTTAAATTAAGCAATATGAAAAATCAAATACTTTCTTTCTTCCTTCTCCTTGGTATCCTGCACACATCTTCCGCTCAAATCACAAATACCTTCCCGCTGGATGACAGTGTGGGAATTGGGACTACATCACCTGTAAGAATTCTTGATGTAAGGGGCGATATGTTAATTAACGGACTTAATCTGGGGCTTGGCCAGTTTGGCTCAAATATCCTGTTTGGTCAAGACGCATTGTTTTCAAATATATCAGGATCTCAAAACGTAGCCTTAGGGTTCTTTACACTTAGCGAAAATACATCAGGTTCAAACAATATAGCTGTTGGACAAGAAACATTAAAGCAAAATATAAGTGGTCAAGAAAATACTGCAGTCGGCAATAGCAGTAGTCGCCTAAATGAAGGAGGAAGTAATAATGTTGCGGTAGGGTTTGGTTCTTTATACACTAACAAAAACTCAAACAACAACACCGCTATCGGCAGCCAGAGCATGTACTTTAGTTTTAAAGGAGATTACAACGTTGCCGCAGGTTATTTGAGCTTGTATAACAACACCAAAGGCGACTACAACACAGCCATCGGCGCACAAGCCCTCGACTTCAACACCTCCGGCAACAACAACACCGCCCTGGGCTACAACGCCGATGTTTCAGCAAACAATTTTTCTAACGCCGCAGCCATCGGCAACGGCGCCTTAGTAGACGCCAGCAACAAAGTACGCATCGGCAATGCAAGCACCACCAGCAACGGTGGGCAGGTGGAATGGACGGCTTATAGCGATGCAAGAATAAAAACCAATGTGCAGGAAAATGTACCCGGCCTTGAGTTCATCAACCTGCTAAAACCCATCACCTATCATTTTGATGTTGACAAACAAAACCAACTCACAGGCGCAAGCATAAGCGAAAAACAAGAAGGCATGTACGACATTGAAAAAATTCAGTTCACCGGTTTTCTTGCGCAGGATGTTGACGCAGCAGCAAAAAAGATCAACTATGATTTTTCGGGGGTTGATAAAAGCGGAGACATCATCGGCCTGCGCTACAGCAGTTTTGTAGTGCCAATGGTAAAAGCCATTCAGGAGTTAGATGTAGAGAATGCAAATTTGAAAGCAGAAAATGAAACAATGAACGGTGAAATAGAATCACTTGAAAAAAGAATTTCCAAACTCGAAAAACTCATCACAAAACAAGGCATTACCACCCTTTATGAACCAACAACAGAAAACTACAAGTATGTGGAGTTAACTGCTGATGGGAATGTTGCGATGCTTGGTCAAAACAACCCCAACCCGTTCAACGGGAAAACAAGTATTCAATATTATGTTCCTGAAAATATAAGATCAGCACAGATAAAAATTACAACACAAAACGGAGTAGAATTAAAAATTATAGAGTTAGAAAGGGGGAATGGTGTTGTGGAACTTGATGCAAAACAAATTGCATCGGGAAGTTATTTTTATTCACTTATCATTGATGGGGAAGTTAGTGAGACAAAACAGATGATGCTGGCTAAGTAAAAGGTAAAAATCAAAGCCATCCGCCTTTCGACGGATGGCTTTTTGCTTCGGTCTATGAATAAAAAAACTTACTGAAAATCCATTTCGCCCATATTGTTTACAAACGTTGAAATATCCCCAGGTTTGAGCTTACAATGAATGTTCAGGTACACATAAGTTTCGCCGGGTTCATCAGCAATAATTACTAATCTTTTAATGAATCCCTTCTTATTTTCTTTTATCCTGAGATCAACTTTTGCTTCAGCATCATTTACTTTCAGAAGGCTCTCATAATTTTTCCTGTCAAGCCTGTTTATTTTACGGGTCATTTTCTTGTCTGTTCTTTCAGAATATTTACTCCCTTCCCGCACACAGATTGTCATTGACCCGAATTTTTTTATAAAATCTCCCTGTGCCTCACTTTCATGATCTTCCACTATACTGCCTGCAAGTTTTACCAGGAAGCCCGGTATCCAAAGGTTGAGTCTTGTTCCTTCTTCCTCATCATCTTGCGGCAAGTCGGCGGCAAATACTGTTGCTGAAAATACTGACAGGATCAGAATTGCAAAAATTTTTTTCATATCTCAGAGTTTAAAATTTTTTGATGTTTATCAGTTATTTATCTTCCAGTTTTTCAAGTTTCTCCAATTCTTCCATCCCGTCAATGTCAATATTCATGTCGCCCAGTTTACCAAGTTTGGTGAAATCAAGCGTACCCGAAATCTGAATCATCACAAATTCTTCAGCATCATCCACCAGCAGTATCAATTCATCTACAATATTATCTTTTACAACCCTGCCCAGAAATTTTACTTTTTCTCCGTCGCTGTTCACTGTCATCAGTTCTTCTAAACCGGCAGGTAATGCAGCTTCAAATTCTTTATACATTGTTTTGCCATTTGTGTTTGTTTGCCCTTCTGCATTTTCAAAACAAATGATCTTAATGCCTTTGAGGCCTGTTACTAATTCTTTTACTTCAGCATCTTCTTCACTCAGGGCAGATGCTGCAAGAGAAAATAATTTTTGAGAAACTTCCACTGTAGTAATTCCTTCTTTGCCTGCATATTTTTCAAACAACTGGTCGAAAGAAGTTTGGGCGCCTGCCTGCATTGCAGTGATGCTGATAAAAGCTGAAACGATTAATTTTTTCATACGTAGTTTTTTAATTGTTATTGAATGATTTTCTGATCTTAGACATGCAGCGAACGAAGACCCCGGAAAGTTACAGGGTTGGGAAAATTTAACTTTCCAAAGAATTACAAGAACAGGCGGAAAGCCCTGTTGGTGCTAAGTTTAGCCGTTTGTTTTCCGTATGAAAATAGTGAGTAATACCATTTGGTAAAACAGGTTATCAAAGCGCACAGATAGATTTATGGGGGCTTTGCTTAGGTCAGAGAATAACTTAGGTAGATTTTTGATATCTTTTATTTTCCCTTCTATGCTGTAAATAAATTTCTTTGCATCCCAGCCTACATATTTTAATTGTTTTTTATGGAGGATGATCTTTTCTGTCAAAGTTTTTTTATCAGTAAGCTTATTAAAATTAAAATTCGCTTTGTATGCAGCTTCAATGTTTGCGCTGCTTAGGTTTTCTATTAACGCAGCAAAATTTACCCCCTCGCTATTGCGATGTTCAAGCAGCTTAATATTATCCCGTAATTCCCGTAAAAGATCATTTGCGATAATATCTTTTCCTTTCGATTTGTTAGTGAGATAGGTAAAGAGCTCTTTAATACTTCCAACGCCGAAATCAATATAATCTGTCATAGGTTGTTAGATTGTGGAAATAAAAGTAGAGAAAGAAAAAATAGGCGCAAACTTTTAATTCACATCAATCACCCTTCGTATCTCAAGAAAGCGATCAGTGAATGTAGGCTCCGTAGTATGACTCACATGAACCCCGCCTGTTTTTACTGAAGCTGTATGAATGAAAGTAAACCCCCTGTCATCCCTGCTTATCACTATTCCTACATGCCCGGGGACGCCAAAAATGGTTTCCATGCCCGTGAATAAAATGAGGTCTCCCTTCTCAGCCTTGGTGTAAGGTACTGGTGTTCCGGCATTAAACTGCAAACCAGAAGTCCTGGGCAGTTGAATATCAAATTTTTTATAGACATAACATACAAATCCGCTGCAATCAAAACCACTGTCAGGAGAATTTCCACCCCAAAC
>JBJXHH010000044.1:0-11604 GCA_046160675.1 Chitinophagales bacterium | reverse complement strand
TTGTATGCACTTTCAGCCCGTCCCTGTATATGTCCCATTTTGTTCCGTCGGGTTTCGGGTTGTCCTCACACCAGTCTCTTAGCCAAAGCCTCAGGTATTCCCTGAAGTAGGTTGCTTCGCCGCTTTTGTGATCCTGGCGTTTGAATTTTGAAACATTAACCTTTTCATTCTTTAAATTTTCAAACTGGTCATCTGCAAGTTTTCCATTCTGCACCATTAGAGCCAGCACTGTATTTTTTCTGTCAAATGCATTTTGCGGGTGGCTGATAGGATTATACAGCGAAGGATTTTTCACCATGCCCACCAGCAAAGCAGCTTCATTCAGGGAAAGTGAATCAACAGATTTATTGAAAAAAGTTTTTGCTGCAGTTTGTACGCCATGCGCATCATAAATGTATTCCACTGTGTTGCAATACATGGTAATGATCTCTTCTTTGGTATATCGCCGTTCCAATTTTGAAGCAGTTACCCATTCTTTGATCTTTATCACTCCAAGCTCAAAAATATTATCTGCCTGGGGTCGTCCGTAAAGGTTCTTAGCAAGTTGCTGGGTAAGGGTGCTTCCACCGCCGCTGCTTTCCTGCCCCAGGATTCCTGTTTTAATGATTACCCGGCCCAAACTTCTTGCATCTATGCCCGCATGGTCATAAAAACGTTTGTCTTCAGTTGAAATCAATGCATCCACCAGGTATGCGGGAATATCCTGGTAATTAATATTGGTTCTGTTTTCTTTGTAATATCTACCAAGTAATTCGCCATCGCTTGAAAGTATTTGTGTGGCAAGGTAACTCTGCGGATTTTCCAGTTCATCGAATGAAGGAAGCTTTCCGAAAACTCCGAACGACAATAAAAGAATGAACAGGGTTGTTAAGATCAACCCTCCAAAAAAAACCCGCCAAAACCAGCCGTTGTATTTGCTGTATTGGGAATACTGTTGCCTGAGAGTCATTTATTCGTCTTCTTCGCTGAAATAATTTGTTTCAAAAAAGTAATAGTATGATTCAACGTCTTTGCTTTTATAAAACTGAACGTAGTTGGATTTTGAAATGAGGAACATTGTTACCTCATCAGTAGTTAGGTCTTTAGTTATGTCAGAGTTTTCTGAGATCATGGTATAATAACTCATTGCTTCTGATACTCCTTTAAATGATTTGATCATCACCAGGGTTTTATCTTTTCCCAGCAACAGTGAACTTACTTTTAAATTCGCAATGCTGAAGTTTATCCCATTAAAGTTTGTAATATTGGTTTTTAGTGTAGATGCTTCTTTGCCTGTAGTATTTATTACTGTAATGAAGTATTGTTCTTCCTCCGGTTTAAATGTGTAATTCACAGGGCTGCTTTCTGTTTTCTTTTCTTCTTTTGCCTCCTTGCCCATAGCAACCAGTATCTCTTTCGCCTTCACACCAACCTCATCAGCGGGATATTTTTTTACAATGCCCTGCAGTGCAGATACAAATTCCTCCTCTTTCAATTGTTTTCCCAGCGTCAGGGCCGCTAGCATTTCAAATTTGGGTTTTATCGGGTTATTTTTAAACAAACTATCGGTTCTTGCGAGCATACCTGTTAATGCAGAAATGGAATCAGTTTCATATTTCCTGTAACAACTGGTGTAGTATGCTTCTACTGCTGCATCTTTCTTTGCCTGTTTATTTAAATACTCCGGATCAATGATAATGTTTGCGAATAAACTACCGGGATATTTTGTGAGTATTAAGTTCTTATATTCTTCTTTTTTACTACCGTCATGCAGCAGGTACATTTGATATAAGGCTTGCAGTTCATAATTATTTTTCGGATAAGTGGTAAGGTTTTCTGTAAAATTATCTTTTGCTTTTGAAAAGTTGCTGAAGTTGGATTTGTATATTCTGCCTGCATTATACAATGCTGAAGCAATTCTTGCATTAGATGCTGCCTTTTGTTCGTCAGATCTGGGAATGCTTCGCAAGATATCTTCCTTTGTTATATCACTGCTGGAAAGATCTATGGATTTTCCGGTTGATGTGGTATCGCCAGTAACTGCAGCAAATTCCTCTTCTTCAACACTCGAGGTTTTATCAATACGCCTCCAATTGTCTTCCAGTTTCCTGCTTCCGTAAGTCTTTTTAAATTCTGTAAATCCCCTTGATCGCATACCGGCATCATAGAAATAAAATGTAGTGCCTGAGCTGTTTGAAGAGGTAGTCTCTGTGGTGTTTTCAAGAAAATCCTGTTCGTTTTCTTCTTCCACTTCCGGCACCATCTTATTTAACTCCTCCTCCAGTTGTTTTTCATTTAGAGTGGCAAGATATTGTAGTTTCTTTTCTGTTTCAATGATCTTGAGTTCTCTCACAAGTTCATTCAATCCATCCCTGCGCAGCACAATTTCTTCATAACGTTCATGTTCTTTTGGAAGGGAAATAAGGCTGCTGTCATAATATGTATATGCAGGTACATAATCTATACCCTCATATTTAATATCACCCAATTTCATATATGCTATCGCTTTTTGATAAGCATCAGCGTCGCTACTTCTCGTAGAAAGTTGCAGGTATTCAACTGCTTTATCAGTATTTTTATTAGACATTTCTATCCCTGCAAGTGTGTTATACAGCAGGCTGTAAAACTCTTTGTATTTTTCCTGTTTCAGCATGTCAGCAAGCATCTTCGATGTTCCATCGCCGCTGTTGTAATTTTCCATCATGAGTTGGGCCATCTTCAGCCTTGCATAAAAATCCATCGTATAATCGGGCTTCAATTCAATCACTTCTTTCAATGCTTCAATAGCATTCGCATCTTCATCAACAGTTTCATAAAGTTGAGCAAGAATGAAATGATAGCGGGCACTGACAGCATCCTCTTTTATATTCTTAATACTTTTTGTTAAAGGTTCTATAGCTGCGCCATACATGCCCTGTTTAATGTTTGCGTCCGCTTCTACAGCATATAATTCGCCGAGAAGATTTTCTGGAAATTTCTTATTGCTTTGTATTACACTCAGTGCTGTATTTGCTGTGTTATACTCTTTCATTTCAATGAGCGTACGAACTACCCATAGACTTGATTCATTGTGTACCGGTTGGTGTTGCAGGCTTTCCAATAAACTCATCTCTCCATCATCGCTTTTCTTTTTCTTCTTTTTCTTTTTACCTGCATTGGAATATTCATTTATGATGTACTGAAATGCGGTTAAAGCCTCCTCATAATTATGTTTATAAAAGTTTGATTTACCTATGAGAAAATAACAATCATCTACCCACTTACTTTTGGGATGTAACTGGATTACAATGGAATTTTTTTTGATGATATCATCCATTGTTGCCTGAACACTTTGTGCGGTTGCTTCATCAGGATATTTGAAGACAGGAAGAATCAGTGTATAATCATCTTCAATTTGAGTGTTAAAATTTGTTTCATTTTCTTTCATGGATATTTTTGCATTAAAATACCCGTTATTGTAGGCTGCTGTATTATGATAACCTCTGGAAAGAAAATTACCGTTCTTTTTTCCGGAAGAACAGCCACTTAACAAAAAAAGAGTTAAAATTGTACAAGCTATTGCAAAAGATCGCTGTTTCAAATTGATGGTTTTATTAAGATGTGTCCCATGTAAACGGTATAGCACAAAAATATTTTAAAAAAGGCAGAAAAAATAACCGATTTTGGGTAAAACTACAGGTAAAAGCCTGCTCAACAGGCTCCGCAACAAATATAGACTTGTGCTCATGCATGATAAGACCTTTGAGGTACAGGCCTCTGTGAAGTTGAGCGCACTGAATGTGATAATTATTGCTAGTACTTTGTTTGTTGTGCTTGCCTTTTTAGTGTTCAGCCTGATTGCTTTTACACCGCTTAAAAACTACGTAGCCGGGGCAAGCGAAGTAAATACTACAAGGCAAATTATCCGCAATAATGCTATTACTGACTCAATTATGCGCCAGCTCAATTATTATGATATCTATATTGCAAACCTCCAAAAAAGGCTGAAGGGTGAAGTTGATTCATTGATGCCTTTGGATACAATAAAAGACAGGAATTACGACAGCATCAGGCTTGACATTACCTCCCCGCTTGATCTGGATTTTCGCAGGCAGGTAGAACAGGAAGATCTCTTTAACCTGACCGGAGTAGATGCTGGAAGTAGGGGTGAAAAAAACATTAAAGCCCTGCATTTTTTCCCACCCCTAAAAGGAACGATGACTGATACGTACAAACCCCGTGAAGGTCACTACGGAGTGGATATAGTTGCAAATGAAAATACACCGATTAAAGCATGTTTAGACGGAACTGTGATAGATGCTTATTGGAATGTTGAAAGCGGGAATGTGATAGTTCTGCAACATGATCATGGCCTCATTTCCCTCTACAAACACAATTCTGTACTTTTAAAAAAAACTGGTAATTTTGTTAAGGCGGGGGATGTGATAGCCATCATCGGCAATACCGGTGAACTAAGCACAGGGCCGCATTTGCATTTTGAACTTTGGCACGAAAAACTTCCCGTAAATCCACAGGATTTTATTATTTTTAACTGATCAAAAAAAAAACAAAACTATGTTTGGGAACAAAACTTCGAATGATCCTGCAGCAACCACACAGAAAAACGGAATGATGATTTCTAACAGGATCAATCATGGAACGGTAGTAGAAGGAATAGTGAATAGCGACGGCGATATTCGTATAGAAGGCATTGTGAGGGGAACCCTACATGTAAAAGCGAAACTTGCATTAGGGCAAACAGGAATAATTGAAGGCGATGTAATATGCCGCAATGCTGACATTGAAGGAAAGATCATGGGCGACATTGAAGTTGCCGAATTGCTTACCCTAAAAGCCACTTCTTTAGTAGAAGGCAACATTTATACAAGTAAAATTATAGTGGAGAATGGAGCCCGTTTCAATGGCGTTTGTAACATGGGCGCTAAAGACAAGAAACTAAATGCAGAACAAACCCTCGAAGCCATCGAACAGGAAGCAGCAATTTGATAGCTTTCTCAAGTACAGCAATATTGGGTTTCAACTTTTTGCAGCCATCTTCCTGGGTGTTTGGGGAGGAATGAAAATAGACGACTGGCTTGATACCAAGCCCTGGTTCACTGTTACTCTTTCCTTGTTGGGTATTAGTGCAGGTATGTATAGTGTTCTGAAAGATTTTATAAAACCGAAGAGGTAGAAGTATATTTTTGCAGAAAATTTTTAATGCGAACCTACCTGAAAAAATTCATCCCATTCTCCATCTTCATTGCTGCAATTTTGTTTTCATTGAGCTATGCAAAGGGTTTTGCGCAGGTGATGGAATTTGCCTGGATCTGTTTTTCTTTATTTTTTATTCTGAGTATTGCCACTTATTATTTCAGCGCAAAAACCATGAAGGGCAGATTCGCAAATTTTATGAATGTATTTTTTGCAGGCATCATCCTCAAACTCATTATCACAGGTATTGTAGTTATTATTTATAAAACACAAAACCCGGAAACAAAATCACTTACTTTCATCACCCCGTTTGCTATTATTTATTTTTCTTTTTTGATTTTTGAGACTATTCACCTGGTGAAATTGTCTAAGCAAACAAAATAACATGAATAAAAAAATATTATTACTCGGCTCAGGGGAACTCGGAAAAGAATTTGTAATCGCCTGCAAGCGGCTGGGGCAATATGTCGTAGCTGCTGATTCTTACAACAATGCACCTGCACAACAAGTAGCTGATGCAAGGGAAGTAATAAATATGCTGGATGGCGATGCACTGGATGCTATTGTAAAAAAACATTATCCGGATATAATTGTTCCCGAGATAGAAGCGATACGAACAGAACGGTTTTATGAGTATGAAAAATGGGGTATCCAAGTGGTACCAAGTGCCCGTGCTGCTAACTTTACAATGAACCGCAAAGCTATCCGTGACCTTGCTGCAAAAGAACTCAACCTGAAAACTGCAAAGTATGCATACGCAAAAAGTTTCGATGAACTAATTGTGGCATCAAAAGAGATCGGAATACCCTGTGTTGTGAAACCACTCATGAGTTCTTCAGGTAAAGGGCAGAGTGTAATAAAAACGGAAGCTGATATCGAGAAGGCTTGGAAATATTCACAAAGTGCAAAGCGGGGTGATATTGCCGAAGTAATTGTGGAGGAATTTATTCGGTTTAATTCAGAAATTACATTGCTTACTGTCACCCAAAAAAACGCAGAAACTTTGTTTTGCCCACCCATTGGGCACAGGCAGGAGAGGGGCGATTATCAGGAGAGCTGGCAGCCTGCAAATATTTCTGAGAAAGATTTGAAAGAAGCGCAATACATTGCAAAACAAGTTACAGAAGCATTAACAGGAGCAGGTATTTGGGGGGTTGAATTTCTTCTTGCAGATGATGGAGTGTATTTCTCAGAACTCAGCCCCCGCCCACACGATACAGGGATGGTAACACTTGCAGGAACACAAAACCTGAATGAATTTGAACTCCATGCCAGGGCTGTTCTAGGATTGCCGATACCTGAAATTGAACTGCTGAGAATTGGAGCCAGCGCTGTAATCCTTGCCAGTGAAGATTCCAAAGATTTTTATTTTGAAGGAATTGACAGCGCCATAAGCGAAACAAAAACAGATATAAAAATTTTTGGAAAGCCAACTACAAGAGCTTATAGAAGAATGGGTGTAGCATTAGCTTATGATGATATTTCTGTTGAAGTAAATACAGTGAAAGAAAAAGCAATTTCGAACGCAAAAAAAGTGAGAGTAATAAGTGGGGGAAAATAAAAAAGGAGCTGCATTGTTGCAACTCCCTATCTAAAAAAATCCAGCCGAATATCTTTTATCTTATAATTTCAAATGCTGCGGTTTTGAAATCATTATTATGTACAACCTTAATCATATAACTTCCAACTGGCAAATCAGAAATATTGAGACTATTTGATACGATCTCATTTGACTGATAGTGCTTAACAAGTTGTCCATAAAGATTCAAAATCTGAACTGATTCAATGGCCTGTTCTGTATCACTGATAAATTGAACAATTTCTGAAGCAGGATTCGGGTAAATGCGTAAAGTGGTTTCTTTTGCAATTTTCTGAAATTCAATAGAACTGATTGTTACGGTTGAAGTTGTTACAGTTGAACAGCCGTTTCCGAAATACACAGTGTTTGTTATAGTATATGTTCCCGGTTCTGCATATACATGCATGCCTGGCAAATAAGCATTTGTAGTGTACCCATCACCCATATCCCATGTTACATATGTATATGATCCTTTAAGGCTGTAATTACTAATTGTAACTTCATTAGCATCTTGTACAACTGTGTAAACAGGATCGGGTGTATTGTCAATATTTATACCGAATGTTTTTTGAGTGAAAGCAATAACATTACCAGTAGAAACTTCTGTTATATGAAGATAAAAAGTTATATGATCATTTGTATTCTTGTAAGGTCTCATTAGTGCAAGGTTGAAAGTATAATCCTTCCCGGTA
The DNA here is from genome assembly GCA_046160675.1 of Chitinophagales bacterium. Classification (GTDB taxonomy): domain Bacteria; phylum Bacteroidota; class Bacteroidia; order Chitinophagales; family BACL12; genus JACMJP01. The sequence continues at coordinate 4,161 of JBJXHH010000044.1, read as the reverse complement.
AAAACATCAACAGTCAGATTGTTGCTCCAGGTATAGATATATTGAATGTTCGACGCAGAAACCGCTGAGCCATCAGGTTTATATAATTTGCCTTTTAATTTAAGGTTTCCATTTACGGGTAAAAAACAACCTACAGTTCCATTTGTAATTTCTGCATTATAAGGGATTTCAAGATACAGATTACCATCGGGTAAGAACTGCTGCAGATAATCAATTAGGTTTTCATACTCAGGGCTTGATGCAAGGTTGTTCCATTCGTTAGGATCAATTTCCCGGTTTATTCCTATTTCATATAACTCTTCCTCATAAGTGCTCCCTGAAGAATCACACACATTTCTGCCAAGCGAGCCGTCATTATTTGATTGATATCGAATATAATGAAACTTGTCAGTTCTTACTGAATAATGAGGGAAACAAGAACCTGCGTTTGTGTTTCGTTGATAAGATGAAATGGCGGGTTTATTCCAATTCGCATCAGGATCTTCCAGCAATGGTAGCATGCTTTCGCCGTCAAGGTATTTGTCCCCGTTATGCATAGTAGGATATGCTGTGGCAGTAAGATCACATATAGTTGGAAAAATATCCAACAATGAAACTGTTTTTTTACAAACTTGTGGGTTAATTATTTCGGGAGTTGAAATTATGAGCGGTATTCTTAATACTGTTTCCCAGAGTGCCCATTTTGTATAATGCCTCTTCTCACCAAGTGAATATCCATGATCGCTCACAAGAACTATAACCGTGTTTTCAAGTAATGCAGGGCTTTTTTCAAGCTCATCCATCACTCTACCTATTTGTGCATCAATGTATTGAACTGAAGCAATATAAGCCATCACATAATTTGCCCTTTGTGTTTCAGTAATTATTTCATTTACTTCAATTGACGATAGGTCTTGATCTATCTCAGTATCAACAGATAAGCCATCAACATAAACAGCAAAATTTCCTTCCATTGTTGTTGCGTCAGAAAAATATTTACCAAGACCGTTAGCTGGGAGTGTATAATAATCTGCAAATTTTTCTTCAGGCTGTGGAGGCATTATGATACCATTATAGGGAAACCTGTCGACGGGTTGGTTGTAAACATTTTCATAGGGCATTGCAAAATTATCATCTATATAGTATTCAGGAAAATATTTTTCAGGAATATACCTGCCATTGTGCGGACGATGATATCCGAGTGCCAGAAAAAAAGGTTTTCCCTCGCATGTTACTTCTTCACCAACTGCAAAACTGTGAATGAAGTTTACAGCCTCTGTAGTAGCTCTGTAATCTTCAAGCTGTGGTTCCAGTTCATCCGGTATCATTCCGAAACCGAATGCTGGGTTATAGCCGTAACTTGTAAGACTCTGTTTAAATTCTTCTGATTCTTCAACTAGTAAGAGTTTATTCCAAGATTGGTTTCTGTTGCAGTCATCAATCTCTGAAGCGTCATAATCATTCTCTGAAGAACTATGAAACACTTTATTGATAGCATAAGTATAATATCCTCCACTATCTTTCAAAATCTCAGGTAGGGTAAAAACCTGCCCGTTAGAGGTTAGTGGGCTAAAGTTTATCCTGAAATTTCCATCATAATTATCATTATTATATACCTGTGTGTAATGAATGTCTTTGCCGCTTAGCATGCTTGTTCTGCTTGGGGCACAACCCGGTGAAGAACAATAAGCACTCAAAAAAGAAACACCCTTGTTTGCAATCCTGTTTATATTCGGGGTTTCAACCTGCGGATGCCCTTCAAATCCTTCTACATAATCATTAAGGTCATCCACCATTATGAATATTACATTCGGTTTGGGAGCCTGCGAAAAGGCGAAACAATATGTGCTTAAGAGGATGGAAAGAAGAACAATCTTTTTTGACATAGTGTGTTCGTTTTTGATGTTAGTTGTATGTATAGACAGGGCTTCAGGCGTAAACGTAGCTCATTTAAGTAGATTCATTCTTGCATTATACGTCACATATAAATAACATATTTTACATAGTTATCCTATTTTTTACCAATTTATTCAATAAAATATGATATAATAGGGGGTATTCCTGTAGATAGATTGGAAATTTTACCAGTCATGAAATTTTAAATTTTGTGTATATTTTCCCCGCTTTTCAGACCCTTTTGTAAAGTATAAGAATTCACATATATCTGATTATTTTACAAATTTTTAAACAAATATTTTTACCTGAATTTTTTGCACTATCTCATCACTTCAAAAATTGATGTTTCATACCCGCCGCTGTGTGTGAGTTTTATAATGTAGTTTCCTGCCGGAAGGCCTGATATGTCTATGGCGCCGGAAAGATCTGTTGTTTTATTCAGCATAACCTGCCCGAACGAATTCAGAATGGCGATAGATATTCCGGTATATTGCGGATCGTAAACAAGTGTGATAGTTTGGTTTGCAGGGTTTGGAAAAACTCTCATATTGAAGTCACTAACACCCAGAACTTCTTCCGTTGTTTTGACATCCTCAAGAATTGTAACTGTCTTTGATGAAATAGTTGAACATCCATTTCCGTAAAACACAGTGTTTTTTATAGTGTAAGTACCCGGAGTTGAATATGTATGGGCAGCAGGAAGAAATTCCTCCATAATTCCTCCGTCGCCAAAATCCCATGAAGAGCTTTTGAAACTCCCTGTGAGTGAATAATCTTCGATACTCACCTGCATGCCTGAAACATACGCATTATAAAAAATGGATGGTGCATTAACAGGATTGAGGTAAAATGTTTTTGTGTCGAAAGCAACGAGTTTGCCAGTTGTAATTTCGTAAACATGTATATAAAATATAATCTTGTCCGTAGTAGTATAAGTTGCAATTGGAATTGTATTGAGGGGAAAATTATAATTAATTCCAAAACTGGTACCAGCTGTAATATTATTTGTCCATTTATAACTGTAACCTGAAAGTGTTGGACCTGAAACAAGCACACCGTCAGCGTTATACAATTTTAACTTCAGTTTTAATTTTCCAGTATTTGTAAGTAGGCAGGATATTGGGCCATTAGATATTTCTACTTTTTGAGCTTTTTGCAGGTACATGCTACTGTCAGGGAAAAAATTATCGAGATAAGCTATTACAGGGGCGTAGTCAGGATCGTAAGCAAGGTTCGTCCATTCATTCGGATCCGTTTCTCTTTTTGTACCAATTTCATACAACTCCTGCTCCAGGATATCATTGCCAAGACTGTCATAGATAAAACTTGCTGTGTCATCATGATGATATCTTATATAATGAAAGCGTTCATTTCTTACTGAATAATCTGGATCGCAAAGGGGCATACTGCAATTCTTCAGAGTGGAAACCAAAGCGGGTTTTTCCCATTGTTTTGAGACGTTGATAAGCAGGGGGATAAGGCTTGTGCCGTCTAGATATTCTGAACCGTCATCAAATTTCGGGTGGTTAACACCAGCAAGGTCAAGCACTGTAGGGAAAATATCCAGGAGGGAAACTGTTCTGGAAGATACTTTATTTCCCGTGCGGGATGGGTCAACTATGATCATCGGAGTTCGAATATCTGTTTCCCAAAGTGCCCACTTTGTATAATGTTTTTTTTCGCCAAGGCTATAACCGTGATCACTTAAAAAAATGATGATTGTATTTTCAACAAGAGCAGGATGTGCATTTAGTTCATCCATCAACCTGCCTATTTGGGCATCAATATATTTTATGGAAGCAAGGTAATTGGTAACAAAATTCGCCCTTTCACTTTCCATTAAAACATCAACAACTTCCTCACTACTGAGCCCCGGGGCAACGAGCGGAAGGCTTGAAAGGCTTGATATATAATCTGAAAAATTTTCTTCCGTTTCTGTATTATCAGCAAAAGATTTTGAAATGCTTGCCTCTGGAAATGCCTCAAAATCTGCCCATTTTCCTTCAGGTGGCTGAGGGGGCATAATTACACCATTAGGAGGATAAGCATTATAAGGCTCATTGTAGGGAAGATCTAGCGGATACTCATAATTATCATCCATGTAAAAATCATGAAAATACTTTTCAGGAACAATCCTTCCTGCATGCGGTTGATGATATCCTATTGCAAGGAAAAAAGGTTTGTTATCGCAAATATTTGCAGTTCCTTCAGAAACTTGGTTGATAAAAGATATTGCTGAATCGGTTCCCACATAATCTGATAGTTGTGTTTCATAAATGTCAGGAA